>CAMBRH010000229.1 GCA_945870115.1 Chitinophaga pinensis
GAGTTTAAAATTTTTTATTTTAAAAAAGTGAAATAATAGTGTTTGATTATTTTAGTTTTAAAATAAAGTTAAGAATAAATGAATAAATTGTTAATAATAGACTTTTTGTCCCTATTTTTATCAACTCAAAATTATAATAAAAAAAGAAAAATATGTTTTCTTATATTCAAAAATAGAAATACTGGAGAATGAGGAACCTTTAAATTGAATTTTGATTATCAAATTGATTAACATAAATATAAATGTTATTTTTTTACACGAATACGGTTTAAATAAAAAATGAAATTATTCTTAAAATTAATTTTACTTCCATTAATTTTTATCTCAATTGATTTAATTTCAAGATTTCCATTGTTTTACCTTTATAATCAGTGGCAATTGTTATTCTATTTTATTTCTGTTGTTGTTTCGATTAGTTTTTTTATAATACTTGTTTTACTTCTTAGTAAATTAAAAAAGACAAAAATTTTATTTAATTCAAGCATTTTTTTTCTCAGTATTTTCTTGTTGATTGCGTTTTTAGGGTCTTATGTTTTTTACAGCTTTAATGGTTTTTTCCCAAATTTTTACAGTTTATTGTATTTTAGAACTGAACCAGAAAGTACTTTTTTGTTATTAAAAGATTCTGTCAAGACAAAAGATATAGTTTATTTTTGTTTGATTGAAATTCCAGTTTTTATTTATTTAAGGTATTTATGTTTCCAAAATTATTCAATGATTTTAAATCGTAATATATTTCTTGCTTTTTCACGACTTCTAGTTGTATATTTTTTCCTTTTTGTTTACCACAACAAATTTGATCAATGTTTGATTGTAGATGTGAATTTCGCAATAAATCTGCAAAGACATTTAGTTGATAATACCGATCATATGACCTTTTCTGGAAAAGGACATAGTGTGAGAAATCCTATTTTATTGACAAAAATGAAGAAAAAATCACAATTTAATGTTTTGGTAATTGTTTTTGAAAGTATGCGAAAAGATAGACTTCAAGCGTATAATTATTCTAGAGAAACGACTCCAAATTTGGAGAAATTTAGATTAGAACACGAAAATGAATTTCATGTTTTCAAGCGACCTTACACAGTTTCCACAACAACAATGTTGGCGGTTCCAGCAATTTTAACTGGGATTGGTTCACATCAAGCAAAGGAATTGGTTTACAGCCAGCCTTTGCTTTGGGAATATGCGAAAATGTTGAATTATGAAACTTTTTTCATGTCTTCACATTCCATGCAATGGTATCGATTTTACAATTATTATCAGAAAAATAAGCCAAATCACTTTTGGACAAAAGAAACAAGTGGAAAGCCATTTTTTAATGATTTAGGAATTGATGATAAATTTACGGTCGATCATTTAAATGAACAAATAAAATTACATAAAAAGAAATATTTTTTCGGTGTAATTCAATTGAATTCAACACATTATCCATACAATATTCCTTCAAAATATAAAAAGTGGAAAGATAATTTTTCTGATTCTTATGATAATGCTGTTTTATACCAAGACGCCGTATTAAAAGAGCTTTGGGAAACATTAAAAAGAGAAAATAAACTTGAGAATACGGTCATCTTTTTCGTTAGCGATCATGCCGAATCCTTGAAAGATCACAGCAATATTGGTCATGTTGACAGTTATTATAGCGAAACGGTGTCCATTCCCTTGATGGTTTATTTGCCTGAAAAAATTGCTAAAAATTACAAGTTGAAAAACTTTTTAGGGAATAAAAATAAAATTACATCCAATATTGATATTGCTCCAACAATTATTGATTTATTAAAAATAGATAATAATCAAGAAATCAAACCTTTACTTTATAATTTTGATGGATTTAGTTTATTTCGAAAAATTCCTAAAAATAGAGAAGTTATCACGATGAATAATAACGACATTGCTCGATTTAAAATTGGTGTTTCGTTGATTAAAGGAGATTTACATTATTTATGGAGAATAAATGTTGTACCTAATCGAGAAGAATTGTATAACATCAAATCTGATCCAAAAGAAACAAAAAATTTGATTTCTAATTATTCAAAATCGAAATTAGAATTTTTAAAAAGGAACATGAGAAAACACCTTATTTGCAGGAAATTTTTGCGGAAATATGAGGTTTTTTAGATTACTTAAACAAAAAAAACTCCAAATCAATTAAGAAATGGAGTTTAATTAAGGTATTAAAATTTTATTTTTTTGTATAAGTTGTTGTTCCTTTGCCCGTCCAACTATTATTCCAAGCTCCAGAAGGTGAAGTGTTAACACTGGTTCCAGCATCATCAAAAGAAAAAACTATTTCTTTGCTTTTCAATTGTTCGATTATTAGAGAACTATAATTTAAGTGAGTTCCAGCATATTCTTCAAAATAACCATCACTATCTGTAAATTTAGTAAATGATAAAGAAATAGCTTCTTTATTTTTCAATTCAGCTGTTTTACTTTTTCCTATAAAAGCCCAATTTCCTGTACCAGTCATAGTATAAGTTTCCCCGTCCTGAGTTTCTGTTCTAACAAATGTGAAAGTACCATCTTTTTCAAATGTAATATCTTCATTCATTGTTGAAGTTGAAGTTGAAGTAATTCCCGAAGCACTTGTGTAAGAATAACTTGAAGTAGTACCGTCAAAAGTTCTTACAGTAGTAGATGTACCAGTTGAATTTGTATTGGTTCTAGTAGAATTTTCAGAACTTAATTTCCATTCTCCAGTCAATCTTGCTTTTCTTGAACTTAAGGATAAAAAAGGATCATTTTCACCTTTTTTACAAGAATATGCGCCAGATAAAATCATTCCAACACATAAGATATATAGTAAATTTTTCATGTTATTTCTTAGTTAAAGTTATTGTTAATTCTTCACTATAATTTGTTAAATCTGAATCTTTAACAGCTATATTATATTTCATAATGATCTCTTTATTCGATAGTTTAACTATTTCATAAGCCATTGCATATCCGTCAGCAAAATTAGAATGAGTTGAACTGTACGTAGGATTTGTACTTGAAGTTTCATCCAATAAAATAGCTTCTTTTTTCTTTAATTCAGCACTTTTACTTTTACCTAAGAAAGCCCAATTTCCTTTGTAAGTTGTTGTTACTCCATCTTCAATTTGTGTTGAAGAGTAAGTTCCATCTTTTTCAAAAGTAAAATCTTGCGAGAACGCAACTAAATCTCCGTCAATGTCTTTTAAACTTGCTCCTTCCAAAGTTTGAGAGTAATATAACGCACCATCTTCAAATTCTTTGGCAGCGTATGAAGTTACAGTCCATTCGCCAGTAAGCCTAGCTTTTCTAGATCTCAGTGACAATCCTGGATCTTCTTCTCCTTTTTTACAACCTTGAAGTGTGCTAAAAGCAACAAGCAAGGATGCAGTGTAAATAATTGTTTTTTTCATAGTTATCAAATTTATTTGAAGAAAAGTAATTAAATTTAGCAAACAAGTAATAATTCTAACTAATTTTGATTTGTTTTGTTATTTTCACATTCATTTTTAAAATTATGGCAATAAAAACATTATTAATATTTAGCTTTTCTTTTTACAATATAGTGCTTGGACAAGCAACTAAAATAGCATTTGGATCATGCGCTTATCAGAAGGATTCTTTATTTATTTTGAACGATGTTGTGAAGCATAAACCAGATTATTTTGTTTTTTTGGGAGATAATATTTATGCCGATACGTACAATATGGATACTTTAATATCCTATTATAAAAAATTGAATGCGAAAACTTCTTACCAAAATTTAAAAAGAAATACGAAAATAATTGCAACTTGGGACGATCATGATTATGGAATGAATGATATTGGGAAATATTACGATTGCAAAAAAGAATCCAAAGAAATTTTTTTAGATTTTTTTGAAGAGCCAATAATTTCAGCAAGAAGATTTCACGAAGGAATTTATAGTTCTTTTATAGAAGAGGTGAAATTAGAAGGGAATACTGCAAAAAAGTTGCAATTTATTGTGCTTGATGAACGAACTTTTCGAAGTGATTTACGTCTGTATGACCCTGAAATTGATACTTTAATTTCAAAAGATAGACGATACTTTTATCACCTTGATTATGCGCCTCAAATTTCTACTGATTCTACAATCCTTGGAAAAGAACAATGGATTTGGTTGGAAAATGAATTTAAAAAGGAAGCAGATATTCGTATTATTTGTTCAGGTACGCAATTCGGAATTGAGTTTAACGGCTATGAGGCTTGGGCAAATTTTCCCACTGAAAAAGACAAAATGTTTGATTTAATTCAGAAAACCAAAGCAAAAGGTGTCGTTTTTATTTCTGGTGATGTCCATTATTCTGAAATTTCAAAAAATGATAGAGCTGGAATATATCCAATTTATGATATTACATCAAGTGGATTATCCGAAACTTGGAAATTTGCAACACCAAATAAAAATAGAATAGAAGGACCAATAATGGATAATAATTTTGGACTTTTAACTGTCGATTGGAAAAAATTAGACCTTAAAATGGAAATTTGGGATAAAAAAGGAAATCAACGCTTCGAATATACAATTCCATTTTCAGATTTGGATTTTGAATAGAATGACTGTAAGAAACTAACTACATAACTCCGTAGGAGTGAAATATTGGTAACGACGGATGTAAATCCGTCGTAATAAATTAGAATTGATTCTGTTTTGGCGTGATTTTTTTGTGAAAATCATGCCAAAATTACATCTTGTAGCAAAGTTACCTTTAATCATATTGAATAAAGGTAAATATATCGTAACTTTGTTCTTGAAAATTAAATAAAAAGCAACATGAAAAAAGCACAAAAATTAAAACTATCAACAATCATATTTTTCACATTTCTACTAAATTTTGTTTCAGCACAAAATTTCACTTTACCAAAGTTAAATTACGAATACAAAGCACTTGAACCATCCATTGATGCTCAAACGATGGAGATTCACTATTCAAAGCACCATCAAGCCTATGTAAATAATTTGAATAAAGCCCTAACAGGTTCGAAATTCGAAAATAAATCCTTGGAAGACATTCTTTTAGGAATTAGTAGAACAAGTGACGCAATTAGAAATAATGCAGGTGGACATTACAATCATTCACTTTTTTGGGAAATTTTGACTCCAAAAAAGGACACAAAACTATCTGTTGAATTAGAAGCAGAAATAATAAAAACATTTACCTCTGTTGATTCGTTAAAAAAACTTTTAAACCAGGCAGCTTCAACACGTTTTGGTTCAGGTTGGGCTTGGTTGATTGTTACCCCGGATAAAAAGCTACAAGTTTGTTCAACACCAAATCAAGACAATCCTTTGATGGATATAAATGTTGATAGAGGAATTCCAATATTAGGAATTGATGTTTGGGAACACGCATATTATTTAAAATATCAAAATAAACGAGGTGATTATTTGAGTGCGATTTGGAATGTTATGAATTGGGAAGAAGTTTCAAAAAAGTATGAGGCAGCACTAAAAAGTCCTTTGTTACAATTTTTAGAATTAGATTCTTGGAAAGCGTTAAAAGACTTTCATAAAGTGATGTCTGAAACATTTCATCCAGCTGAAAGTGGAGATTTAGAGCCGATTAAAGAGAGAAGTTCAGAATTAATGTTGGCGGCCTTAAATCTAAAATCATCTAATTTACCAAAATCAGTTGATACACCAGAAATGAAAGTATTAATTGATGATTTAGTAAAACAATCGAACGCTTTGCACAAAATGGTGAAAAAGAAATTAAAAGATCCGATTTTGAAAGCGAAATTATTTGA
>CAMBRH010000230.1 GCA_945870115.1 Chitinophaga pinensis
AAGCTTGGACAAATGCTTTCTGTGAAGGTTCATATATGATTACAGATTGGAAAGTAGGCGATAAAGTACATTTTTTATCACCTGATGGCGGAGGAATGTATAGTGTGATTGAGGAGAAAACGGAGAATGAATACGTTGCTTTTAAACATATTGGCGAAATAAAAGATAAAAAAGAATTGCCTTTAGATGCCGAATCAAAAATTTGGACAGGTTCAATGGAAACTTATTTATTGACTGAAAAAGAAGACGGAATCGAACTTCATGTTGAAATGGATACTTTAGACGATTACATCGATTTTTTCTGCAATCATTTCCCTGATGGTCTTAAAAAAGTGAAGGAATTAGCTGAAAAATAGTCATGAAAATAAAAGAAATAATCCATTTTTTAGAAGGAAAATTTCCTTTAGGAAGTCAAGCAGATTTTGATAATTGTGGTTTATTAGTTGGCGATGAAAACCAAGAAATTACCTCGGTTTTGGTTTCCCTGGATTGTACGGAGGAAATTATTGATGAAGCTATTGAGAAAGGTGCAAATGTAATTGTTTCGCATCATCCATTGATTTTTAAAGGATTAAAAAAAATTACGGGTAAAAATTATGTTGAAAAAACGTTAATAAAAGCAATTCAAAATAACATTGCGCTTTATGCCATTCATACGAATTTAGACCATCATTTGGAAGGCGTTAATGCAGAAATCGCTGCTCGTTTAGATATTGAAAATCCTCGTATACTCACACCTTCAGAGAATAATTTATTTAAGTTGAGTGTTTTTACACCAAAAGATTACGTTTCAAAATTAGAAAGAGCCTTATTTCTAGCAGGTGCTGGGAAAATTGGAAATTACGAAGAATGTAGCTTCGAATCAGAAGGAATTGGCTCTTTCAAGCCAATGGAAGGAGCAGAACCTTTTGAAGGCAAAATTGGAATAAGAACAAAAGCGGAAGAAGTTAAGTTAGAATTTTTGGTTTCAAGTCACAAATTGTCGGCTGTGATTCACTCTATGAGTGAAATTCATCCTTACGAAGAAGTTGCGCATGATATTATTCCCCTCAAAAATGAAAATCAAGACGAAGGTTCTGGCATGATTGGTGAATTAAAAAATCCAATTGATGCATTTACTTTTTTAGCCATATTGAAACAAACATTTCACTGCGGAATCATTCGCCACACAGATTTATTAGATAGAAAAATCAGAACTGTTGCTTTCTGTGGCGGTTCTGGAAGCTTTTTATTAAAAAATGCAATCGCGCAAAAGGCAGATATTTTTATCACAGGAGATTTTAAATATCATGAGTTTTTTGATGCAGAAAATAAACTAATTATTGCTGATATTGGACATTACGAAAGTGAACAATTCACAATTAATTTAATTGCTAGTATTTTATCGAAAAAATTTACTAACTTTGCAATCCATTTAACAGGGATAAATACGAATCCAATAAATTATTTTTAGCACATGGCTGTAGCAGCATCAAAGAAAGAAGTATCAGTAGCAGAAAAGTTAGACGCTTTATATGAGTTACAAAGAATTGATTCTGAGATTGATAGAATCAGAACTGTACGTGGTGAATTGCCATTAGAAGTTCAAGATTTAGAAGATGAATTGGTAGGTTTGGACACTCGTTTTAAGAAATTACAAGACGAGCTTAAAGAATTAGAAACTGAAGTAACTGATCGTAAAAATGCAACGAAAGATGCAGAAAATGCAATCGCTAAGTATAAAGAACAACAAAAAAATGTTAGAAATAACAGAGAATTTGAATCTTTAGATAAAGAAATTGAATTTCAGGGATTAGAAATTAAATTACACGAAAAAAGAACAAAAGAAGCAAAATTCAATATTTCAAATAAAAAAGAGGCTTTTGACGAAGCAAAAATCCGTTTCGATTTAAGAAAAGGTGATTTAGCGACTAAAAAAGGTGAATTGGATGAAATAGTTGCTGAAACTCAAAAAGAGGAAAGCGCATTATTAGAGAAATCAGAAAAAGCGAAATCACTTATTGACGAGCGTTTGGTTATTGCTTACACAAGACTTAGAAACAATGCGAAAAATGGTTTAGCCGTAGTTCCAGTTGATAGAGATTCTTGTGGAGGATGTTTTAACAAAATCCCACCACAAAGACAATTAGATATTCAAACAAAAAGAAAAGTTATTGTTTGCGAACATTGCGGAAGAATTTTAGTTCCAATTGAAGTAGAATAATTTTTTTAAAATAGATTTCCAGCTCTTTCATTTTTTTGAAAGAGCTTTTTTTTTTGACTTATTTTTTATTCTAAATTAAATTTTATTAATAGATTGGTTGAATTAATCCTGTTCGATAAACCATGGATACAATCCTGAAAAATTAATAAGTGTGATTAATGCGTTTATTTAGATCTGTTTAGTCTAAAATAATTATTGATATTTTGTTGGATTAAAGTGTCTTAAATTAATTTTAAATAAAAAGTTTATACTATGAAAAATGATAAATTTCTGCAAGAAACTGAATTTTTAGATTTTAATTCTATGGAAATTAAGGCTTTTTTGCTTGAAGTTCCAAACTTTTCAGATAAAGTTGAATTAGCAAAACATTTGTATTTTAAGGTTAGGGATGGTTTTTTATATGACCCTTTTCATTTAGACTTAAGAGAAAGTGCCTTGAAATCTAGCGTGATTTATAAACATAAACGGGCTTGGTGCGTTGAAAAATCAATTATTTTAGCTTCGGTAAGCAGATTTTTCGGAATTCCATCTCGTTTAGGATTTGCAATTGTCAAAAATCATGTTGGAATTGAAAAATTAGTTTCATTTCTTAAAAAAGACGAAATTGTATTTCATGGTTATGTGGAATTATTTTTAAATGAAAAATGGATTAAATGCACACCGGCTTTTGACAAAAAAGTTTGTTGGATATCTGGAGTAAATCCTTTGGATTGGGATGGCGAAAATGATTCTCTATTTCAAGAATTTGAAAACAATAAAAAATACATGGAATACATCCATTTTTACGGAACATTTGATGATGTTCCAATTGATTTAATGAATTCTGAAATGAAAAAGCATTACCCTCATTTATTCGAGAAAGAATGGAATACAAAAGAATTCTCCTTTTTCCATAAATAAATAATGGGACGCAAATTTCGCATCCCATTAATCTATAAAAACAACTCTCTAGTCTAATTTCTGAAAGTCTTACGTCATTTTATAACATCCAATTCTTTTCCAACTTTAATAAAGGCCGCAATCGCTTTATCTAAATCAGCAATAGAATGAGCCGCAGAAATTTGAGTTCGAATTCTTGCTTTTCCTTTTGCAACTACTGGATAGAAAAAACCAATTGCATATACTCCTTCTTTTAACAATAAGTCTGCAAATTTTTGAGAAAGAGCAGCATCATAAAGCATAATTGGTACAATTGGTGAATCCCCTTCTTTAATATCAAAGCCAGCTGCAATAATTCTTTCCTTAAAATACAGCGTATTTGACTCTAATTTATCTCTTAATTCCGTATTTGTACTTAAAATTTCAAAAACCTTAATAGAAGCACCAACAATTGCAGGAGCCAATGAATTTGAAAATAAATACGGTCGCGATCTTTGTCTTAATAATTCAATAATTTCTTTCTTTCCTGTTGTGTAACCGCCCATTGCGCCACCTAATGCTTTACCTAAAGTCCCAGTAATAATGTCAACTCGATCCATTACATTACAATATTCAGGAACACCGCGACCAGTTTTTCCAATAAATCCAGCTGAATGGCATTCATCAGTCATTACCAAAGCATCATATTTGTCTGCTAAATCACAAATTTGATCCATTTTTGCTATATCACCATCCATTGAAAAAACGCCATCAGTAACAATGATTCTAAAACGTTGTGCTTGAGCCTTAATCAATTGTTCTTCTAAATCAGCCATATCACTGTGTTTGTATCGGTATCGTTGACCTTTACATAGTCTTACTCCATCAATAATAGATGCATGATTTAATTCATCAGAAATAATTGCATCTTCTTCCGAAAAAAGTGGTTCAAAAACGCCGCCATTTGCATCGAATGCTGCAGCATATAAAATTGTATCTTCAGTTCCGTAAAATTCAGCTATTTTTCGCTCTAATGTTTTATGAATATCTTGCGTACCGCAGATAAATCTAACTGAAGACATTCCATATCCATGAGAGTCTAAGGTGTCTTTAGCAGCTTTAATAACCTCTGGGTGAGAAGATAGGCCAAGGTAATTATTTGCACACATAATCACAACTTCATCACCAGATTCAACAGTAACCTTTGCTCCTTGAGGAGAAGTAATAATTCGTTCTTTTTTAAAAATTCCTCCTTCTTGAATTGTTTGTAATTCAGATGCTAAATGATTTTTAATTTTTCCGTACATACAGTATATTTAATAGAATTGTGCTCAAAGTTAACAAAAAATAAAAATGTTGATAAAAATTATTTTATTAATGCAACTTTTGTTTTAGTTTTGACGTCATTAAAACAGCTAAATTAAATTAGTTGTTATGTTATAATTTATAAAATTTATGAAAAAAACACTTTTTATTCTCTTATTATTAATTTCATTTTCAAGTTTTGCTCAAGTTGTTGTCAATTCTCCAGAATATAATGAAAGAAAAATAAACAATACCTTAAATGGTCTTGAAGTTATTTCAAGTTCAGAAAGTTCAACAACTCTTCAGTTTTATAATCCACCAAAGGGAGATGTTTCTGTACAAAAGTCTGGAGGTTGTAATTGTTATATTGAGCCTGATGCCACATATATTTTAGCTATGACCCCAAATGATGATGGGTCATCAACCATTATTGATATTCCTTTCGATTTTTGTTTTTATGGTCAAACTTATAATCAACTTTACATTAATAATAATGGAAATATCACTTTTGATAATGATTTAGCTGCATTTAGTTCAAATGCTTTTCCTTCCAATGGAGATAAGATTATTGCACCTTTCTGGGCTGATGTTGATACAAGAGGAATAGGTGAAGTAGTGTACAAGATTACACCAACTGCTCTTTATGTGAATTGGGTTGGAGTAGGTTATTTTAACTCTGAGGTGGATATGGTAAACACTTTTCAATTAATAATATCAGATGGAACTGATCCAGATATTTTAGATGGAAATATTGCTTTTTGTTATAAAGACATGCAATGGACAACTGGAGCAGCATCTCAAGGTGTCGATGGATTTGAAGGGATTCCAGCAACTGCTGGAGCAAATAAAGGAGATAATGTAGGATTTTTTCAAGTGGCACAATTTGATCATCCAGGAAATGATTTTGATGGAGCATTAGGAAATGTTGATGGGATCAGTTGGTTAGATGACAAATCTTTTTACTTTAATATTTGTAATGCTAATAACATTCCTCCAATTCCAGATGGTATTTCTTCTTGCGATACTTTTACACTTTGTGCATTAACAGATACAGCAGATATTCAAATAAAGTTCTTATCTCCTGAATTTGACCAAAGCACTTCTTTAACTTTCACTACAACAAACGGTTTGGTTGTGAATCAAATAGAGAATATCCCTGGAAATACGGCTTCAATTATTTTACAAGCAATTGCTTTACCTGGAAATGAGGGTTATCATACAGTAACCGTTACTGCAACAGATGATTTCGTACCTGCTGGAGTAACGACTGTTGTTTTTACTGTATTTATAGATCCATTAAATGGAAATGATTTAAATCCTATAATTACACCTTTAGAAGCTTGTTCAACAGC
>CAMBRH010000231.1 GCA_945870115.1 Chitinophaga pinensis
TCTTCAAAATTTAAATACTTCAATTGTGAAAAATTTAAAACCCAAATATTTAAAAAAAGTATTAATAAAATATTTTTATTCATAACTAATTACTTAAAATTTTAATAAAAAATTTAATCCCATTTTGACACTTATTAATTAAAAAATAATAAATTTCTAATGATTTCCTAATACAAAGTTATAACATATTCGAATCAATTCTAAAAAATAGATTGAATTAAACTTATAAAATGACTAAAACGGTCTTCTCAACAAATAAAACCGATTTAGCTACGAATATTTCGAATATTTGTCTAGCGGATTTAAATATTTCAAATTTGTCCTATTTTAAAAGACTACTTAACTGATTGATAAGTATTTATTTGAAAAATGCACTTGAAAAATATCATTAAACCACTTAACTCTTGGAAAACAGACTTCATGAATTCTAACTAAAAGATAATTACTTTTCTTCGTCATCACTTAAGAATTGTAGCATGTTCTTTTAAACAAAAACACATGCTACAATTGAAACAATTCAACTTTTTTTGGACGGTTTCGATAGTCAAAGGAATACATCCTTCGTCTCCAATATTTCACTCCAATGGATTTATTTTGAAAATCAAAGTTTAATCGAACTCAGGTTACTAGATACGATAGCGTATTGTCATTTTAATTTTTCTTAAAGGTAGTGTCCTAAAAAGTGTGTAAAAATATTTCGTTTTTTGACTTTTATTGTTTCAAATTTAATTATTTTTTTTTGAGAATGGGTTTTACGTTTCAATTTTTTATTTTTCAATGAAATTTTTATGGAATTGATAAATAAAAAATGAAACTTGAGGGCTTTAGCCCGGACTTATTTCTAGTTTTTTTTCTGTTTTAATATTTCAATAGCGCAAAATATGGGAATTTTGTAATTATAGCATCCATAAGTTTTTTCCATTGCTACAGAACCAATTAAAAAGAGCACTGCTTCTGCGCTTGGTAATGCTCCACGCATTTTCAAAGTCCTTTTGTAATCTCTATTTAGGCGTTCAATCCAATTGGTTGAATAAATCATACGTTGAATCGAAGCAGGAAATTTTGTGTAAGTAAAATAGTAAGTATTTCTTTCATTTCGATAACTTTTTAAGCTTGGATATTTGCTTATCCAGTTATTTACAAAAATTTGTAATCGGTTAAATCCTTCTAGTGGAGTATCTGTGCTGGTTTCTAACTTAAAAACTTCCTTTAGTTCATCGTTTATTTGAGAGCGCAGTTTGTAGGGAAATATTGAAGTAATATTTCTTTTGAAATGAACCACGCAAAGTTGATGTGGTGTGCCTGGGAATACTTTTGCTAAGGCATTTTCAATGGATGCCAAGCCATCTGAAACTGTTAGACCAACACTTTTCACGCCTCTTTTTTTTAATTCTTGAAACTCCAATTGCCACAATGTAGATCCTTCAGTTGGATGGTTTACAACTGATAAAACTTCTCGAGTTCCATCTTCTTTAATACCTAAAATTGAGTAATATGCTTCTTTTGTAACGGATTTATCTCTTCTTGTACTTACAAAAGTGGCATCAATATAAATCACCAAATAATGAGAATCTAAAGTCCTCTCCAACCAAATAGAAATTTCCTCACGGGAATCTTTCATTAAAAAACTGACTTGAGATTTGCTATAATGTTTCCCATAAACTTCTTCATACACTTTACCAATCTGGTCAGTCGTCAATCCCTTTTTGTACAAACTAGAAATTAATTTGTTACGCTCAGAATCTTCGTCTCTTAAAATACTCAACAAAACAGGGTAAAACTCACCATTTCTAGTTCTTGGAACGCTTAGAGCAATTTCTTTACCTAATCCTTTTACTATTCGTGGACGATAACCATTTGCATAAGCTCCAGTTTCATTTTGATGAATTTTTCTCTCTGATAACATTAAAACGTCAAGTGACATTTTCATAATTTCATTAAATCCATCTTTTTTATTTGCAATATCTTGCAAAATTTCCGTAATTTGTTCTTGTGTAAAGTTCATATTTGTGTTTTTTATATGTTGTAATCTAAAATTACAAAATATTTACTTTACACACTTTTTTAGAACAGTATCATATTTTGAAATGAATACTTAAATAAATAAAGCAAAAAAGCAGTTACTCGAATAAATGAATAACTACTTTTTTTAAAGACTACAAGATTTTAAGACACAAAAGCCAAGACCTAAATCATAGTCTTGACTTTTGAATCTTGCAGTCTTAATATCTATTTCACTTCCAATTTTTGTACTTCCACAATTTGATGATCGATAAGCACTTTCACAAGGTATAAACCTTTTTGAACTTCGCTAATATCGATTAATTCACCATTTGAGTTTTCAAAAACATTGTTGTAAACAACTTTTCCTGTTAAGTCAATAAATTGAACTTCCATTTTTCCATCAGGAATGTTCTGGAAATCTAAATTTACTTTTCCAGATGCAGGATTTGGGTAAATTTTTACATAAACTGGAATTTCACTTATTTCTGTGAAAATTGTTTCAACTGGTTTTGAATGTTTTTGATTAGAATTGTTGTTAAATTCTAAAAACACTTCATTATAAATCTGTTGATTGATAAAAGTAAGCATGTTTTCGGCTTTCGCTTTTACCATTTCATCAAGCGCATCATTTTTTAAGGTTTCAATATTTGTCAATAAGGCTGGATTTTCTTGAACAGCAATTAATTCACTTGTAGCAAGTTTTAGTTCTTTTTGAATTTCCATCACATCAATAAATTCTTGAGAAACTCCTTCTGAAATTAAATTATTTTTCAAAGTTTGTTCTTTCACAAAATCACCTTTTTGAATATACATGTCCAACAATTTTTTACGCATTTCCAGTTTAGGATTTTTTTCTAATTCAACTATGAACGTATCAATACTAGAAGAATCCATTTGCAACAAATGATACAATTCATAGTATAAAGTTGCTTCAACACTTTCTTTATAACGTATTTTATCATAAAGCATATCTCTTTCAGACACGTCAACTTGAGCAGCATTGATTTGATTCATTGTTCCACTTGGTAAATTCAAGCCGCGGTATTTTTCTGTAATTTCAGCGCTCAATTTTGAATTAGCGATTAAAATTTGCTTTAATTTTCCAGTTTGAGGACTTCTAGAAATAAAAGCTGCAAGAACTTCATCAGATAAGTAAGGTGAAAATTGCATTAATAAAGGAAAACTTGCGTTAATATCGCTAACTGTACTTACATAAGTTAACAAAGAATGAGTATCTCCTCCATCAATTTTATCTTTCAAATTTTGAATTTTTTGAGCAATATTTTTGATTTCATCTTTCAGTTCAATTGGACCAATTCCTCCTATTATTTGAGTTGGACAACCTTGATTATTCATTGAAACATGATTACCAAATCCATTGTTTGTATTTTCAGTAACATTTACATATTCTCCGGTTGAATTTAAAGGAAAATATCGATTTGAAATTACATCATCTCCAATATGATAATACATAATGTCTTGAGATATTTCCATTTTTATATCATGATTGATTAATTCTGTATTTGAATTATATTCTGAGAATAAATTGTTGGCAGATCTATTTAGTGCTTGATTAGCATTGTCAGTGCCGCTAAATCCTTGAAAGTAATTAATTCTACCTTTAATGACTGTTAAATCCGCATCTACAATTTTTTGATTGAATGTATTACACTTCCAAACCAAACCACTCATACTAAAAAGTGCAGTGTTTGGAATATTTGTCGGAGTTATTTCAATTGCATTTACACCCTCAGTTTGACCTCCAATTTTAAGATTACTAAAAGTGTTTTTATAGATTTCATTGTTTGCAACTCCAGAATTATAAACTACAATTCCATAATCTCTAGCTCCAGTAATTGGTGTTGTATTGTTTATGTTCTTAAAATCATTTTCTGTAACTTTATAGCCTGTTGAATTATTTAGAACTAAACCAGCTGTTTGAAAATTTGTAGTTTCATGAATTTTAAATCTATTTCTAGTAATTTGTTCAAAAGTTGCATAATTAGCAGAAAGCCCTATTCTACAATTTGTAAAATCAGTTTTATCAACTAAAAAAGTATTTTGATTGTAATTATTTGCAATAAGTCCATTTTCTAAACTTGTAAATGTATTTCTATCTATAGTTGTACAACCAGGATTTATACACCTTGGTTTAACAGTAAAGATTGAATTATAAGCAATTAAACCTACTCCTTTTAAGTAATGTGCATTATCTGTCACTAACGACGCGTTTATAAAATCATTTCCTAAGAAATTTATACCTTTCGTTGATGAAATAAAACATTGATCCATATATTGTAAACTAGCTTTTTTCAAATTACCTTCCCATAAAAAAGTTGTATTTATGATGGATGAGATATTTTGATTTGTTTGAATCCAATTACTTGCAGAACCAGAAATTAAAACACCTCGTTGATTATTGTAAAATTTTGCATTGTTATTTGTCATGATAATACCGCCTTGAAATGTTGCATCAAAAGAAGCATTTATTTTTTTTCCTGCTAACGCAGCAATATAAGCATGTTCAATGATTGAATTGTTGCTAACAATTAAAGTACCCTGTTTTGTATTTGTTGTTGTTTGCGCAATTGAAGGATGTCCCCAAACTTCTACTCCTTGCCACATATCATCGGTTACACATCTATCATCTACTGTAAATTTTGAATTTTGTAATATTAATTTACCACCAGTACCTGCACTTGGACTTGGACTTCTTTCAACAATTACTTTTGCTTCTGGAGCAAATTTAAATGTCATATTTTTAATTGTGATGTTCATTCCTGCAGGAATACGTAATTCATCTTTAATGTAAACAATGTTACCTAAACCAGAACTAAAAGGATTATTGTCTAAATCATTAACCGTATTTGGTTCCCATGTTGCGCTTGCACATGCAGAAAATGTTTCAGCATCGTAATACATATATTTTAATTCCGAATAATCCATATTATCGATTTGGTCAGGAAGTTGATACTGTCTCGTTTCATTTAATTGCATATAAGTTGAAACAGTTCCAAAATTTACATAATTTGAAAATAATTGTAAATTTGTAAAAACACCCATCCCAGGATTATTAGGGTCTGATAATCTTTCAATTCCCTCCGCGTGTGCGACAATAAATGATTTAGCACCAGCAAAATTAATTACTTCGATTTCAGAAAACTGTAAATCTAAAGGGACTGGCAAATTTGTATATGTTACAGGATTTAAAACATCAATATAAAACATAGATCCTGGGACTTCAGGAGTTGTGACGTGAGTTGCATACAAATATTGTCCATTTGGTGAAAATTCTAAACCTTTTACAAAAGCTGGGTTTTCTGCATCATCATTTAATTGAACAGCTGTTTCAGAAATTAAACTTAAAAATTCCGAATCGAAGGTATATAATGATATTTGGTTAGAACCTCTATGTTCTGAAATTGCAACTATTTTATTGAATGTATTTGGATCTTCATATATTTCTAAGATAGGTCTTGTAAAATTACCAGCACTTCCTTGAGGGGTTCCCTTTTCAATCATTAATTTACCAAAAATTCCTGAAGCTGTAATTTGAACAACTTCAATGTAATTGCCAAGTGAAAAAACAGTATAATAACTGCCATCTGATTGAATATTTGTTGCACCTACACTTGGTCTAGCCCATTTACCATAACCCATTGCTGCTTTAACAGAGCCATTAACAGTAAAAAGTCCACCTGTGCT
>CAMBRH010000232.1 GCA_945870115.1 Chitinophaga pinensis
GACATTTCAGAAGCTAAGAATACAGTAACATTCGCAACATCTTTAGGACTTCCACCTCTTTTTAAAGGAATTGAATTTCTCCAATCTTGTACCACTTTCTCGTCTAGAGCTGCTGTCATTTCTGTTTCAATAAATCCTGGAGCAATTGCGTTACAACGTATATTTCTTGATCCTAATTCTTGAGCAACAGATTTTGTAAACCCAATTAATCCTGCTTTTGAAGCTGCATAATTTGATTGTCCTGCATTTCCACTTACTCCAACAACTGAAGACATATTTATAATTGAACCTTTTCTTGCTTTTAGCATTGGTTTTTGAACTGCTTTCGTCAAGTTAAATGCTGATTTTAAATTAGTATTTATAACATCATCCCACTGTTGTTCAGTCATTCTCATTAACAATGTATCTCTCGTTATTCCAGCATTGTTAATTAAAACATCAATTGTTCCAAAGGCTTCAACAACATTATCAACTAATGTTTGAGCTTCATCAAAATTACCAGCATCAGATTTGAAACCTTTAGCAATTCCGCCTAAAGATGTCAATTCTTTTTCTAAAGCAAGTGCTTTTTCCTCAGAAGATAAATAGGTAAAAGCTACAGTAGCACCTTGATTAACACATTCTTCAGCTATTGATTTTCCGATTCCTCGTGAAGCTCCCGTTATTAAAACAACTTTTCCTTCTAATAATTTCATTTTATATGGATTTTGAATTTAAATTTTATTTTTGCCCAAAGATAATAAATATAGCTAAATCTATCAATTTTATACATAAAATATATAATAAAACAACTTTTTTGATAAAATTTATATGATTTTATTTTGATTTTAAGAAAAATGGTTTATATTTGTGACAGGTTTAGTTGTAAAAGGTAGGTTAGGTTAGGTTAAAGAGGATGGAGCTTTGTTTCATTCTCTTTTTTTTTCCAATTTTTTTTAGAAATTTACCTTTTATCGTTATTTTTTGGAATCGATTTATCATCCGCCTTGGCGGACTCAAAATCAATCCCTATAAAAAATGCCTAAAAAGTTAATTTTCTATATAAAAATCATAATTTAAATGTAATTTACTAGTTAAAGAAATCCCAAGTCAAACCTATTCTAATCAAAAAAGGAGATAAAGGAACATTTTCAAAAACAAACGAATCTTGCTTGTTCCAAATGTAGTTTAAGTTTTCTGTTTTAATATAAAATCTAAATTGATCAATTTGAAAACCAGTAAAAAAATCAATTTTATACAAACTTGAATTGGTAAATTGAATAGAATTATTAGTTGAATTTAAGATGTATAAATCCAAATCAGAAGCGTAAGTCATCAATTTACGAGAACCTTGATAGGCAAAATCAACAGCACAGATAAAATCCATTTTTTGAGCTTTGAAAAGCTTTTTATTAAAACCAATTCGCGTTCTAAAATCAATTTTAGGGATATAATTTAAAGCTGCTGAAAATTGATTAACAATAATGTAAGGTTGAAAAATCAGTGACTTTATTCTGAAATCTGCTTTTAAATCAAATGAAAGAATACTCAAATTTTTTAAGGTATCATTCCTCCAAGTAGAATCAACGAAAAAGTAATTATTTTTAAGTGAACTAAAATTCAAAGAAGATTTTATTGAATGTTTGTTTTTAAATAAATATTCACCTGAAATTCCAATTAAAATTGAATTTTGAGTTTTTATATCTTTTAAATACCATTGATTCGTATTTGAATAATATTTCCTTTGAAAAATACTTGGCAATTTATTTTCAAGATCAAAATATCCATTCAACTTAATGTTAGTGAACGAAGTATTCACTTTAAATTTTGAGTACATCTCCCCTTTTGCGCCAATTAAGTTTACATAAGTTTTATTTGAAAAAACGAACTTTGACAAACTAATTCCAGCATTAAAATTAAGTGCAATTTCATTTGTGTCTAAGTGTTTTGCTAAATTTTGAAAATCCCAATATGCATGAGAAATTAAAAATTCACCAAAAATATTTTTATTCTTTAAATATATTCCTGCTTGAGAATTTAGTTTCGCAAATTGAAACTGATCTCTTGTATTGATGCTGTCAAAAAAAACATTCTCATAAATCAAGTGCAAAGAATCTGTTTCTGTGTAAACACGGTTATTTAATTTAAAATCATTTTTTAAAACTAAGCCCAAATTATTTATTGAATCATTTAACAAATTAAAATAATGTTGTGAACTGATTTTTAAATTCTTTAATTCTGAATTTGCTTTTGATTTATTTACAGCTAAAAATTCCAAAGGAAATAATTTCACAGAAGAACTTGCCGTATCTAAACCACCATTTTGATCGACATTTGAATTATTAAATTCGAAAAATGTATAATTTTTGTACCTATTTCCTTTATAGTAGGTCGAAAATTGAAAAGTATTGTTTTTATATGTTCCACTCCGCATCATTTCGCCAAGTGAAGAACGATCAATTAAAATATTTAAACCAAATTTTTTAGAAAAAAACTGCTCGTATTCAGTTCTCAAAATTTGAATTCCTTTTGAGCCAAAAGAATATTGAAAGCCTAAATGCGGTAAAGAGGAATATTTAAATGAGTTCTTTTCAGAATTTCTAAATTGATTTGATAAAACACCATTTGGATTTAAAAAATTTGAATAATTATTTTGAAAAGTACCAAATGGATTATTTTTATACCCTCCAGGATTCAGCGAAATAATTCCCGCATTATAATCTGAAATTGAGTCAATATTTTCTCCTCCAATTCTGTGTGAAATTTTTAAGCTGTCAATTTTCAGCATAAAAAAAACTTCCTGACCAAAATTAAATTGGCTAGAAAAAATACATAAAAGAAAAATTATTAAATATTTCACAAAAACAATTAAAACGAAAAGACAAAAATAATGTAATTTTAAATTATACAGCTAAATTTAGTTTCAAAATAATTAACTTGTTATAAAATAAATTGCATAAAAAAAGGGAGTCAAAAACTCCCTTCCTATAAAATTATAAATTACAAATTACATTTTATTAATTAAAACTGCTAAACCTGATTTCAAGTTAGAAGCTTTGTTTTTATGAATTACATTTCTTTTAGCTAATTTATCTAACATAGAAGAAACAGCTGGGAATAATTCTTGCGCTTCACCTTTAACAGTTAATGCTCTTAATTTTCTTACAGCGTTACGAGTAGTTTTGTGTTGGTATTTGTTACGAATTTTTTTCGTTTCGTTTGATCTAATTCTTTTTTGAGCTGACTTATGATTCGCCATTTTGTTTTATTTTATTTTTTTTTGATTAAATAATAAAGCCTAGTTTAAACTGATTTTTTAAACTAGGCTATGTAGCCCATAGGAGAATCGAACTCCTATTTCCAGGATGAAAACCTGATGTCCTAACCGGTAGACGAATGGGCCATAATTTAGAATATTTGACGCCGCTTTTCTTTAAAATCAACCGTTGTTTTCAAATTTCTGAGTGCAAATATAGGAGTAAAAAACAAACTAGCAAATTTTTTTTTCACTTTTTTTCATTTTTTTTAAAAATAAATTATTTGAAATCGTAAAAGTCCTCATTTTCAGCGGAAAACTTAAAACCCAATCTTTTGCCTGTTTGAAGATTTAAACTAGAACTTATCTCATTTATCTGCATTACGTTTACTTCTGACATCATTTCAAAAGGTGGACAAAGTAATTCAAACTGCGCTGCGAAGCTAAAAGATTTATATAAAATGGATTTTAACATGTCGTCAGAGATCAAACTTTTCTCAACATCTTTAAATTCTAAACCAAGAGCTCCTTTTCCTTCAATAAAAAAATGTCCTTCTTTATTAATAAATATTCTCCCTATTAAATATCCAGGGTCTTCTACTCTACTTTGTAAAACTGATTGAGCTAGAAAATTATAAATGTAAATAATTCCAAAATAACCGTTGTCTTTATTTTTTTTAAGATATTTTCCTTTCCAAAATGCATGATCATCAGGCAAAAGAAAAACATTTGTATGCATATGGAAAAATAATAAATCACTTCCTACAAATATTTGTGCTTCATATTGCCCCTTATCAATAAATTGCATCCGAATTCGCTCGTCAGTTAGTTGAGATTTTAAGAAATTAACCTCCGACTGCATGATAGTTTTAAAATTATTAAAAACTCCTAAAGTATCATAATGAATATCTTGTTTCAATGCAGCTTTACTGTGCAACAAACCTAAAACTTCTTTTCTATCGTTTTCTATCATGCTATAAAATTAATAAAATTGTTTTAAATAAAATGTATTTAAATCATTATACTAAAAATGCTCGACAAAAAATTTTATCGAGCATTATAATTTTGTAAATAATTATTTTCTCAGTAAACTACAAAAATCAGTAAGCCTTAGCCAATACAACTCTCTTAGATGACGGTAAACCTGTCACCATACATTTTCCAGCTTCTTCTTTTGCATCTAAAGGAATGCAACGAATGGTTGCTTTAGTTTCTTCTTTGATTTTTGCTTCTGTTTCAGCTGTTCCATCCCAATGAACCATAAAAAATCCACCTACAGTTTCAATTTTCTCTTTAAATTCTTCATAAGAATCAACATAATGAATGTTTTCAGCTTTGAATTTTAAAGCTCTGTTATATAAATTATCTTGAATTTCATTTAATAAATTTTCAATAAATAAATCTAAGCCATCAAGCGAAATAGTCATTTTTTCTTTCGTATCTCTTCTAGCTAATTCAATTTTATTTTCAGCCAAATCTCTTGGTCCGATTGCCAAACGAACTGGAACACCTTTCACCTCATATTCAGCGAATTTCCATCCTGGACGGCGGTTATCATCGTCATCAAATTTCACGCTAATTCCTTTTGAAAGCAAAGCTTTTTTAATTTCTACTGCTTTTTCAGAAACCAAGGTTAATTCTTCTTCATTTTTATAAATCGGAACTATAACAACTTGAATTGGGGCTAATTTTGGAGGCAAAACCAATCCTTCATCATCTGAATGTGTCATAATCAAAGCTCCCATTAAACGTGTAGAAACTCCCCAAGAAGTTGCCCAAACGTGATCTAATTTCCCTTCCTTGTCCGCAAATTTAACATCAAATGCTTTAGCGAAATTTTGCCCTAAAAAATGAGAAGTTCCTGCTTGTAGTGCTTTTCCATCTTGCATCATTGCTTCAATACAATATGTTTCATCAGCTCCCGCAAAACGTTCACTTTCAGTTTTTAATCCTTTAATTACCGGCATTGCCATGTAATTTTCAGAAAATTCTGTGTAAACATCCAACATTTGTTCTGTTTCTTGAATTGCTTCTGTTTTTGTGGCGTGTGCTGTGTGACCTTCTTGCCATAAAAACTCAGTCGTTCTTAAAAATAAACGTGTTTTCATTTCCCAACGAACAACATTTGCCCATTGATTAATTAAGATAGGTAAATCACGGTAAGATTGAATCCAACCTTTATATGTATTCCAAATAATTGCTTCACTTGTTGGACGGACAATCAATTCTTCTTCCAATTTTGAATCTGGATCGACGATTAATTTTCCTTTATTATTTGGATCTGCTTTTAAACGATAGTGAGTAACTACTGCACATTCTTTCGCAAAACCTTCTGCATTTTTTTCTTCCGCTTCGAAAAGACTCTTTGGAATGAAAATTGGAAAATACGCATTAGAGTGACCTGTTTCTTTGAATTTAGAATCTAAAATGTCACGCATTTTTTCCCAAATAGCAAAT
>CAMBRH010000233.1 GCA_945870115.1 Chitinophaga pinensis
ACAAAATCTACCATTAAAATAAAACATGAAATTCAATCCGTTTTTTCTTTCTACCTTTGAAAAAACTACAAAACATGAATTCAAAAATTTTATTTTTAACTTTTTTAAGTTTCTCTCTTTCATCTGCATTTTTTGCTCAAAAAGACAAATTTTCTTGTTCCAATATCAAAGGGAAAAACTTTAATTTAAAAAGCAATACACTTTCAGTAGCCCAAATTGCTGAAACAGAAAAATACGACGTAAATTTCTATTTTCTGGATTTAGCAATGAACAATACTTCCACTGATATTTCTGGAACAGTTGAAATTCACGGTTTTGCGAAAGAAAATTTAGATTCCGTTTGCTTTGAACTTTTTGATTCTTACCTTATTTCATCCCTAAAATTAGAAGGAATCGAAGTTCCTTATGCTCGAAATTCAACTGCACTTAAAGTCCCTGTAAATCTTTTAACTGGAGAACACTTTATTATTTCAGTAACTTACGCTGGAACTGCTCCAAATGCTACAACTAATCCTTTAGGTGGTGCTGGAATGACGAACGACAATTCTCCATCATGGGGAAATCAAGTTACTTGGTCATTAAGCGAACCTTTTTCAGCATTTGAATGGTTTCCGTGCAAACAATCTTTGAAAGATAAAGCTGACAGTGTTTATGTAAATATTACTGTTCCATCAACTTGTAAAGCTGGATCAAACGGTTTATTGGTTCAAGTAGAAGATTTAGGAAATGGAACAACAAAGTTTTACTGGAAACACCGTTATCCGATTGATTATTACTTAATTTCTGTTGCAGTTGCAGAATATGTTGATTACACAATTTTCGCAAATCCGGTTGGTGCAGCGAATCCGATTCCTGTTCAAAATTTCATTTATAACAATCCTCAAACTTTACCAAATTTTCAAGCTGACATTGATGAAACGGTAGATTTTATTGAATTTTTCTCTGAGATTTTCGGTTTATATCCATTTCATACAGAAAAATATGGACATTGTATGGCGCCGCTTGGAGGTGGGATGGAACATCAAACCATGACAACACAAGGATTTTTTGAAAAAACCTTAACGGCACACGAATTGGCTCATCAATGGTGGGGCGATCATGTAACTTGCGCTTCTTGGGCAGATATTTGGGTGAATGAAGGCTTTGCTTCTTATGCAGAATATTTAATGTTAGAAGAAATGTATCCAGCCGAAAAAGCTGCTGATATGATGACGAGACACAATAACATTAGAAGTGAACTTGGAGGAAGTATTTGGGTTTTAGACAGCTTAGATGGAAATAGAATTTTTGACGGAAGATTGACTTACGATAAAGGAGCAGCTTTTATCCACACTTTAAGATATCAAATCAACAACGATTCCCTTTTTCTTTTAGGATTAAGAAATTTTCAGTCAAACTATGCTTATAGTTCATCGTTAGGAATTGATGTGCAACAAGCACTGGAAAATGTCTCTGGAAAAGATTTATCAGCCATTTTTGAGCAATGGTATTTTGGAGAAGGATTTCCAACCTATTCTGCTAAATGGAATGTAGTTGGAACTAATTTATACGTTAATGTGAGTCAAACGACTTCTATGCCAAATGTTACTTCATTTTTCACAAATAATTTGGATTTAAAATTTCAAAGAACAGGTTTAAGTGATACAATTATACGTTTTGAAATTCAAGGTCTTAATAATAATTTTTCGATTCCAAATTTAGGGACAATTACGAATCTAAGTGCAATTGATCCATTAAATTGGATTGTGAATAATAACGGTACAATTCAACATGATTTGGCGTTAGATTTTACTGGAATTGAAAACTTAGAACAAGAAGAATTGATTACACTTTCACCAAATCCAAGTTCAGATTTCGTAGAATTGAAATCAAAATCAACTGAAATTTTCACTGTGAAAATTATCGATACAAAAGGAAAACTTTGTTTTGAAAAACAATTAAAAACGGGTGACAAAATAAATGTTTCTGAATTTCAATCTGGCTTGTATTTATTTCAAATTGAATCACAAAATGGAAATCAAATTTCTAGAAAAATTGTAAGACGTTAATCCTAAATTTAATAATGTCCCAACACATAAATTTAATAATTTTCGTTAACGGTTTTACGCATGGATGCTATCCATTCAGAGAATATTGGATCAAAAATTCAGCAAAAACTGAGAAAGAAAAGAATGAATTCGTGACTGCTGCAAACACTTATTTTAAGGAGGAAAATCAAACTTTAGTAAATTTATTCATCGATGGTTCTTGTCGTCAAGGTTCAATTTTCAACTATGTTGGCTTCACAACGGCGAGCAAAAGATTCAAATTAGGTAGAAATTTCGCTAAAGTTTGGCTCGAAAAAATCAACGAAAAAATTGATTTAGAAAATTGTACATTAAATTTTGTAACTCACAGCATGGGAGGAGCTTACGCTGAAGGAATGATTTCATTTTTGTTGGAAAACAAGTTCAAGGTAAAAAAAGCAATTCATTTGTCCACTGCGGATGCATTTTACATAAAACCTGTAAAATCAAGTGAAAAAGTCACTAGAATCCAACTTGGAGTTGACAGAGATTGGACAATAAAACGATTCGCAGATCCATTCACACGTGGAGAAAAATTAAGAATTCCAGCAATCGATTTATATGCAGAAATCATTGCAGACCATCAACGTATGATTCCAAATGTGAGTCCAAAAGACCAAGTTAAGTACAATTATCACGCTTGGACTAAGTGGGATTTAAAAGTTTTTGAAGTGATTAGAACCTTGGAAAACATTCAATCCTATGAATTAAAATCAAATGATAATCGAGTGACAAAAAATGAATATCAGTTTAGATTTGTGAAATGTAAGGATTTTTG
This sequence comes from Chitinophaga pinensis, assembly GCA_945870115.1. Classification (GTDB taxonomy): domain Bacteria; phylum Bacteroidota; class Bacteroidia; order Flavobacteriales_D; family Crocinitomicaceae; genus M2408. The sequence goes on from CAMBRH010000233.1 coordinate 2,845, forward strand.
AAAAATTTACCATATAATCTGGATTCTCGATAAATAATTATTTTTGTAAACATTCAAATATAAATTTAAGTTGATTATTTCCCCTCCTTGAGGAGGGATTAAGGGAGGTGATAACAATACAAACATCTCCCACCTCAATCCTCCCTCAAGGGATGAAGCTTTAACCACAGTTAAAATACAATCTTATTCAACAATGCTGCAAACCTGCCTGCCTTAATATTTTGTACTTTTTCTCAAAAAAAAAGCGTATATTTGCACCCATTTTTAAGACATGAAATACACAGAATCCATAGAGAAAAGAAGAACATTTGGTATTATTGCCCATCCAGATGCAGGTAAAACCACTTTAACTGAGAAATTATTGCTTTTTGGTGGTGCAATTCAAACTGCTGGAGCGGTAAAAAACAATAAAATCAAAAAAACAGCAACTTCCGATTTCATGGAAATTGAAAAGCAACGTGGAATTTCTGTTGCAACTTCCGTTATGGCTTTTGAATATGGTGGCAAGCAAGTTAATATCCTAGATACACCTGGACACAAGGATTTTGCAGAAGATACATACAGAACATTAACCGCTGTGGATAGTGTAATTCTTGTCATCGATTGCGCAAATGGTGTTGAAACTCAAACGGAAAAATTGATGGAAGTTTGTCGCATGAGAAATACTCCAGTGATTATTTTTGTCAACAAAATGGACCGTGACGGTAAAGATGCATTCACACTTTTAGACGAATTGGAAGGCAAATTAGACATAAAAGTTCGTCCATTGACTTGGCCAATTGGAATGGGAGATTATTTCAAAGGAGTTTACAATATTTACGACCAAAAAATCAATCTTTTTCAGGCAAATAAAACTAAAATTTCGAGGGAAATTGTTTCGCTTTCAGACATAAATTCTCCGGAATTGGACGAAATAGTTGGTGAAAAACCAGCAGCAGAACTAAGAGAAGATTTAGAAATGATTGAAGGAGTTTACGATGCTTTTGACCGTGAACGCTATTTATCAGGTGAAGTTGCGCCAGTTTTCTTTGGTTCTGCAGTAAATAACTTCGGAATTCAAGAATTATTAGATACTTTTATCCGCATTTCACCTTCTCCAAGAGGAAGAGAATCAGATGCTAGGTTTATAAATCCTTCAGACGATAAATTTTCAGGCTTTGTATTTAAAATTCATGCGAATTTAGATCCAAAACACAGAGATAGAATTGCTTTTTTAAGAATTGTTTCAGGAAGATTTGAACGAAATACATTTTATTCGCACATCAGATTGAATAAAAAATTCAAATTCCCAAATCCAACTTCTTTTATGGCGCAAGATAAAAGTGTGATTGATGAAGCATTTCCGGGCGATGTAATTGGACTTTACGATACAGGAAATTTTAAAATTGGAGATACTTTGACGGAAGGAGAAAGATTCATGTACAAAGGAATACCAAGTTTTTCTCCAGAAATTTTCCAAGAATTAGAGAATTTAGATCCATTGAAATCAAAACAATTGGAAAAAGGAATTCGTCAATTAACAGACGAAGGAGTTGCTCAAATGTTTGTTCAACAGCCAGGAAATAGAAAAATTGTTGGAACAGTTGGACAATTGCAATTTGAAGTTATTGCGCATCGTTTGGAGCATGAATATGGAGCTGCATGTCGATTTGTGCCAAGAAATTACCACAAAGCATGTTGGATTACGACTGATAACGACGAGAAATTAAAACAATTTCTAAACGCAAAAACTGGAAATATTGCAAAAGATAAAGATGATAACTATGTGTTTTTAGCTGAAACAACTTTTTTATTACAAATGGCTGAACAAGATTATCCAGAAATTACTTTTCACAAAACTTCTGATTTTAAGTTGGATTAAGAAAGGTAAAAGTTCTTTTTAAATTTATTGAATTTCCATATACTTCCCGAAGCAAAGTTATTTAGACTTGAAAAATGATTTTTTGTTTCTACGTTATGATGCCGTAGGTGTCATATATTTATAACGACGGATGATTCCGAAAGCTATCGGAACCGTCGTAAAAACTTAAATTTGAATAGTTTTTGGCGTGTGTTTTTGTTTAAAAACCATGACAAAAACCACTAAAATTAAAATGTCGGGAAATAATTGTGTAATTCAAAAAATTAATTGGAAAAAATAAAATTGTACATCCTAAGATTTTAATTTTTTCAATAATTCCATTGCATTTTCAGCTTGAATAATTTTACCTTCTATAAAATCTTGTTAGAAATTAACATTCCGTTGTTTGGGATTTTTTTTTAATAGATTTTACAGAATTAATTCTCTTATTTACTCCTAATTTAACTGCATTATTCATTTAAAAGTCCATTTAATTTTTCACAAATCTAATTACATTTGAATTATCTAAATTTAATAAATATATTCCATTTTCAAGATTGCTGACATTTATTTTGTTGTTTACCAATAAATCTGATTTTAGAATTTTGCCATCTAAACTAAGAATTTCATAAAAATTATCATCCCCTGAAAGCTCAACATTCAATTCATTGTGTGCAGGATTTGGATATATTTTGACTAATTCAATTTCCTTTTTTTCAAGCTTCAATTCACTTATAGAATTGCAATCATCAATAAAGAATAATTTTTTAGTAAAATCATCATTGAAACTAATATAAGAACTAATTAGCGTTTTATTCCTTGTTTTTACACAAAAATTTAGCAAAAATACGATACTTTGCAAGTTTTGTAACAAATGATTAGGAAGCAAATAAAAATAAGGTATAAAACCAAGTTGAACGGAGCCTTTTTATCATATAAAGTGATTTTTGACTATGGGCATACTATGGTTTTTATTGTA
>CAMBRH010000234.1 GCA_945870115.1 Chitinophaga pinensis
ATGATCAAAGTCATTATGCTTTGGTCTTGAAAAAAGCAAATAAATTATTGGATGATCCAACATATGATTATTCTTATGTTCCATCTTTATATAAAAGTATGGCATTGTTTCAATTAAGTCAAAATGAATATTGGTTTAAAAGAAACTCAAATTCGTTGGATGAAGCAAAAGAATTATTTACCAAAATAAAATCTTCTAGCGATGGAATGCGTGTTTTTGAAGCGCATATTTTTGAAATTTCTGCATTAAAGCGTGATTTAATTTCATGGACAGAAGATTTAAAAAGGCTAGGGCAGAGGCAAGCTTTTGAAAATGTGCAAGATATCATGTATGATCTTTTTGAAAATGTACCAGATATTGAATTTGAAGGTGGAAAAAAGGTTGAAGAGATTATTTCTGAAAGTAATGATGTTTCAGAAAGTTCAGCTAAAAGAAAATCACGTGAAGAAATTGTTGATTTGGCAAAAAAACAAATTGGAGTTCCATATTCTTGGGCTGGAAATGATCCAAAAGGATTTGACTGCAGCGGCTTTACTTCATACGTTTTAAAGGACCTTAAAAAAGATTTACCTAGAAGAGCTGTCGAGCAATATGATAATTCTACAAAAGTAAAAGCAGGAAATGCGCAAAAAGGTGATTTAATTTTCTTTGACAATGGAGCGGGAATTTCACACGTGGGAATTATAGTTTCAAATAAAAATGAGCCTTTGATTATGATTCATTCAAGTTCTTCAAAAGGAGTTATAATAACTGAAATCGAAAAATCAAGCTATTGGTCAAAAAGAATTTCAGGATTTGGAACGTATATTGTTGATTAACAGATTACGAAAAAAATACAGTTTGGCAGATTACAAATTGCAGATTGCTGCGCTCGCAAGAAATTTTTATTGAAGGCGAAGCAATCTGTAATCTGACAATTTATGATCTGTAATTACTTTTTCGCGAAAAAATAAGAAATCCCACTAAAAAGCGTGAATAAAACCAAACTACTAATCAAAAGCATTGAATTTTCAAAAAGTGACTGACTTGTAAAATAAATTACGAATAAAAGCATCATTGCGCTAAATCCAGTGAAAAATTTCATCATGACAGAACTTAGTTTTGTTGTTTCAAAAAATAAAGTAAGAATAAAGCTAAAAATCATAAATAGAAATGCAATATTCCAAGTTTTTAGAAAATCAATAACTTCAAATATTCCTAAATTCCAAATTGAAAAACCAATTAAGATTGTAGGAATTGTGATGATTTTTTCAATTTTATTTGTTGATTGCAATTGAATCATCAAAACAAATAATAGTAAAGTAAAACTATTTGAAATTAAACTATAAGTAATAACATTAATTATTCCAAAAAAACCAAAAATAAATGCAAGACCTATTGACAATGAAATTGTTAGGCTAATAAAAAATAATATTTTTGAAATTCTTTTGAATAAATTCATTCTATTTAAATTTTAATGGCAAATACACAAACATCATCAACTTGATCATAATTTTCAATCCACGAATCGAAGAATTTAGTTAATTTTTCTTCTTGTTCCGCCATGCTTAAATGACTTATTAAATTGATGTAATCTTTAAATGGTCTTGATTTTAATTTTTTTCCTCTTTCACCACCAAATTGATCAACAAATCCATCAGTATATTGGTAAACACAATCTCCTTTTTGTAATTGAATTTCTTTTTGTGTGAAAGGAACAGCATGAGAAAACTTTCCAATTGGTTGTTTATCAGGTTTCAATTCAATTAACTCATGATTTCTAATAATAAAACATTCATTATTTGCACCTGCGTATTTTAAGATGTTATTTGTTAAATCCAAGGTACAAAGTGACATATCCATTCCATCTTTTACATCACTATTTCCTGTTTTATCAAAAGATTTCACAACAATTTCTCTTAATTTATCTGCTATTTGAGAAGGCTCTGTTAATTGATGTTCATTTACACATCTTAGAAGGGCACCATTTCCTACAATACTTACCAATGCACCTGGAACTCCATGACCAGTGCAATCTAAAGCTGAAAAAATAGCTAAATTTCCTTTTTTTCTGGCCCAATAAAAATCTCCTGAAACGATATCCTTGGGTCTATAGAAAACAAAATGTGAATCAAACATTGAATTTAATCGTTCTTTCGTAGGCAAAATTGTTTCTTGAATTCTTTTCGCATAAACAATACTATCAACAATATCTTTTGTCTTTTGCGTAATTTCGTCTTTTTGAACTTCTAATTGCTCGTTTTGAGAGGCAATTTCGCTTGTTCTTTCTTTAACGGTTTCTTCCAGTTTGATGTTCTGGTTTTTTATTCTTTTAATACTCAACTGTATCGTTAAATAAATAAGAAAAATAAAAGTTAATGAATAAATCACGTATGCCCACCACGTCCTGTACCATGGTGGAAGTATTGTAAATTTATATGTTAATATTTCACTTTCGAAGCCATAAACGTTTTGTGCTTGAACTTTTAATGTATATTCTCCCTCTGATAATTTTTTAAAATCAGCAAAATTCAACTCAGACCATTCAGACCAATCGTCCGTATAATTATCCAACTTGTAGCGATATTTCATTAATTTTAATCCAATGAAAGAGTTGGCGTGAAAAACAAACTTGATGGAATTATTTTTGTAATCTATTTCTCCAATTTTTTCTGCTAAAAATGGATTATAAACTTTGATTTGATTATTGATATAAATTTCATCAAAACTTAATTTAAATTTTTTGTTAGTTGGACTATTAACTTGATTGTTATAGTTAAATAAAATATTATTATTTGCAAACCAAAAATTATTTTTGTCAATCTTTTTAATATCTAAAGCAATAGATGCCTCATGGATGTAAAAATATTCAAAAGGCCATGAAGTCCATTTCCATTTGTTGTTTTCAAATTCCAAGAAACCATGTTCATATAGTTTTTCTGATTTTTCGGTAGCAATGACAATATATAGCTGTTTATCATCGATATTTAATATGCGATGAATAGAAAAAGCATTGTTTCCTAAAAAATGATTATGAATTTCTTTAAATGGAATAAGTGATCTAAAATCTTCCGAAAGAAAGTACAATCCAGTTTCCATTCCAACATAAACTTTGTTTCTGAATTTTTCGACCTTAAAGGATGAGGAAATAATTTTATTATCAGTATGTAAAGTCTTAAAATATTTGTTGCTTTTAATGTCAAAAATAAATAGACCAGATTTTTTAACACCAAAAATTAATTTACCTTTTGAACTAGTTAAGTTGTTTACATTTCCACCAGTGTTTGAAATTAATGTTTCGAAATTCCAACTATTATTTTTTAGTGTTAATTTTCCTAAAGAATTTTCCAAACCAACAAAAAACTCATTTTTATTAAGTGGATTTTGATAGGTAACCCATGCGTATTCTGAACATATCAATGCTGATTTTTTATTTGTATAATCAACTTCATAAATACCATCAAAACCGATGGCAATTGTTTTATCCCCAAAATCAGTTGTATATGTTCGTAGATCAAAAACTTCTTGATTTAAGAGATTTGTAGATTTGAATTGTTCGTGTTTATTTTCATCAGTAAATAAGGTTAAAATCCCTGTTTTTGAAGCGAAATATTTATCGTTTTTATAGGTGTCTAAAGAATTAATTGTTTCAAAAAGACCATCTTTTTTCTCGTAGCTTGTAATGGGAGAAGAGGTTTCGAAGAAATGAATTCCATCATCTAAACATATCCAAAGGTTATCTTCATTGTCATGAAATAAATCATAAACAATTAAGTTTTCCATTCCGTCTTTGGTATTTAGTTTTTTTATAAGATTTCTATTAATGTCAAAAATAAAAACTCCTTCGGCTTCTGTACCAACATAAAAATGATCATTTTTAAAATTAACAGAATTTACCCTGTGATTTTTTAATAAGGGAAAAAAATCTTGCCTTTCATTCCATATTAATTCATTGTTCCTAACTTTCAGTTTGTAAACTTCTCCTGTAAAATTAAAAATAAAGTATTCAGAATTTAATTCAACAACTCCATTTATATTTAATTCATTTATGTTTTTGGGAAGAAAAATCTCTTTTATTTCTTTGCTTTTGCATGAAAAATAAAGGTACTTTTGGGTTTCAATTTCAAGATCTTTATTTCTATAAACAAATAAAATTCCATCGTTTAATTTTATAGCTCTCTTACATTTGTAATTTTTTACATCTGGAATTTCAACAGATTTAACTTGTTTGTTTTTTAATGAATAAATTTTATTTTCACCAACAAAATAAATTGTTTTTCTAATTTCTAAAATATTCCAAACTTGACCTAGTTCCTCATCAAAATTTGTAGCAAATAGTGGATGATAAATTAATTGACCTTTTTTTGAATGTACAATTTCACCAAAATTATTGTTTTTACCAACATAAATTTTCCCTGATGCTGAAGAAAATATTTTAGTAACTTTTGTGTTATCTGAGATTTTGTATTTTTCACTTCCAGAATAAGAAGAATCACATTCTATAATTGACCATTTTAATCCATTAAAACTTAAAATGTTATTGTTGTTTCCAAAATATACTATTCCATTTTTATCTTGAGCTCCAGACCAAATTTGTGAACCGCTTTTGAAATCTTTTTGAGAATAAGTTGTTCCATAATATTTCCCATATTTACTCATGTTTTGGGAAAATCCAAAACTTATAAATAATCCAAAAAATATTACTAAAAGGCTTTTTTTCACAGTTAATTCAATCAAAACTTTATTAAAACGCTAAAATAAGCAAAAAAAATGAAATAAGAGAATATGAAATTTGATAAATCATATTAATTTATTTTTTAGGAAATTTTTAATTCAATTTTGATTTTCGTTCAATCATTTTGTTAACCCTATATGTTAGGAAAATATTGATTAAAATCGCACACAAAACAACATATCCTAAAGTGTCAAATCTTTCTAAGGGGCTATTTTTATCTTTTTGAATAACGATCATTCCCCCTAAAACAGCCGCAAAACCTCCAGCCATTTGTTGTAGGGAAGAATTTACACTCATAAAAGCTCCACGATCTTTCATTTCTGGAACCGAAGAAGTTAATGCTTGAGAAGGAACCATTCGAGCCATAATTCCAATCATCATCAAAACATTTACAATTACAACAATCCAAAATGGAACAGGAAGCAAATTAGTATAAATAATCACAGTTACTATCATCCAAAGAGAAGCGATTGTGAAAAGTGTGAATTTATTTATTTTATCACTTATTACTCCAATTATTGGCATAATAGCTAAAGTACTAACTCCCGCAATCATAAATAAAATCGGTAATTGTTCTTGAGAAACATTTAAATTGTTTACGCAATACGCACTTCCCCAGGGCATCATTAAAAACCCTCCAATTGAAAGAAAAGCTGTTGCTAGATAGGCAATTCGATAGTCTCTATTTGAAATTGTTTTCCATAAGTGCTTCAATGGATTATCTTTTTGCAGACTTAAATGTGCTGTAACTGGTTTTAAAAATAGCATGATCACGACGGCAATTAAAGTTGCAAGACCGACAATCATAAAAAATGGTGATTGCCAACCCCATTTATTTGCAAAATATAAACTTATTGGAATACCCAAAATTTGACTTATTCCAAAACCCATTTGCAAAAAACCCATTACTCGACCACGTTGATTTGTTTCAAATAAATCTGC
>CAMBRH010000235.1 GCA_945870115.1 Chitinophaga pinensis
CAATGTAAATTACACCCGCTTTTTGAAATTGCTTAGTTTCTTCATATAAAGTAGCTAAAAGGCGTTGCGTGAGTAAACCTTTTGTTTTTTCAATTCCATGTAATTTAAAAATTCGTAAAGCTTCTTTCAGCTGTTTTTCTGCAAGATCAAAATCTCGATTTTCGATTGAAAGTGCTCCCAGATTGCTTGAAATAGTAGCTTCAAGTTTCCAATTATTACTTTTTTTGGCTTTTTTAATAGCTTTTTCAAAATATAATAGTGATTCCTTTTTATTATGAATATGATAATAAACACCCCCAATCTGATTCAAATACATTACTTTTAAAGAATCTATTCTATTCGTATTTGCAAAATTCAAAGCCTTAAAACAATATTTTAAAGCAAGATCAAATTTTTGCTCTTTTATAGCTAAAGGAATAAGGTAATCGTAAAATTTTATTTGTTCTTTTTTGCTTAACTTATTCTTATTTTCGAAGGCAATATGTTCCTTAATAACAATTTCACTCTTTGAGATTGTGTCTATACTTTTTAAAAAATTCACATACTTATTTTCTTGACTAAAACCAATGGTAAGTATGAATGTAAAAAAGTAAGAAGTTAGTATTAGTTGATGCATTGAAAATCTAATTATTTACAAAGCTACTTAATTTAAATTGGAAACTTTAAGTTTAACTATGAAAATTATGCAATTGAAGTGTTTTGCTTGAGTGAGTGGCCACTTCATAGTTTTTTTATCATAAAGAAAGGGTTGTTATTCCGCAAAAAAAATCCTGCCTACTGATAGTAAACAGGATTTTCCTTTAATAACTTTTTATTGCGGTTTTAAAACATATTTAATGCTATTTGATCTAATACAAATATGTATTATTTTGCTCCTTTTTTCATGTATTTTTTTAGTTGTCTTTGACTGCGACATTCTGATCCGTTAAGAACGGCTGGTACATCGATGTATTTGTTTCCTGCTATTCGCCACTTATGCGTTAAGGCATCAATCCCGATTCCTAAGACTCCAGAAGTAAATAAATTTAACACAAAGAACTTGCCTGATGCTCTCAATTTTACATCAGTGTTCCCTTTTTTTCCATCAGCTTCAAGTGTAAGATTATGAACTTTTGTTTTTTTATCAAGCATGACACCCTTTGTGTAGTATTGTGTTGTGGATTCATAGCCAGCAGTACCGTGTGCCATTACTCTTTCAATTGACAAACTTCCAGTTTGATCAGACACTTTAAGACCTGAAGGAGCATCAATTAATACTGCAGGAGTCGTTTTTCCTGAAAATAAAGTTGCACAACTTGTTGAAAGTGCTAATACACCTCCCATTAAAATCAAACTTAATGGATTTCTTTTAATTGTTTTCATGATTTCTATTTATTAGTGATATATTTTTTTTACAAAAGTATATCAGCGAAATAGTTGAAACAATACGACTTTAGTATGAATTTTGCGTTAGTTTGTTCCGTTTACCTTGTTAATTGCGTCCATTCTAGAGTTAACTTGTAATTTTTGGTAAATATTGTAAATGTGTGTTCTCACAGTGTCAGAGCTCACAAACAACTCATCTGCAATTTGTTTATAACGATAACCTTTAGAAAGTAAATCTAATATTTCTTTTTCTCTTTTTGAGAGTTTTTCTAGTTCCTTGTTGCTTTCAACTTGATGAAAGGAACTTACCACTTTGCGCGCAATTTGACTACTCATTGGAGATCCTCCTCGATTCACGTCTGCCAAAGCATCCAATAGGATAGAAGCTTTTGTTGTTTTAACTAAATAGCCACTTGCACCAGCTTTTAGAGCTTTAAAAACAGTTTCGGTGTCTTCAAAGGAAGTACAGATTAGAAAATTGATCGTTGGACAAAGAGGTTTTAAAACCTGTATGCACTCAATTCCTGATTTTGATGGTAAATGAATATCAGTTAAAACGATATCTGGCAACAAATTCGGTATTTTCTCAATAGCTTCTTCTGCAGTGTCAAACGTAGCCAAACATTTGAAACCTTCACTTTCATCAATTAATTTTTGGATTTCACTTGACAAGACAAGATCATCTTCTATAATTACAACTTTTATTTCCATAATGTAAAATTAAGCGAAATCAAAAAAGTACACATCAGACGAAAGTACCATTTTTAGCTTGAAAAGAGGTATTAGGAAATTTAATTTTGATTATAGTACCATTTTCGTTCATAAATTCAATTTCTCCACCCAATTTTTCGATCCTACTTTTCATGTTTTTTAAACCATTACCAATTTTATTTTTTTCATCTGACAAACCGATGCCGTTATCACGAATATTAATCTCAAAAGAAGTCAGATTTTGTATCACTTCAAAATTTACTTTAGTTGCCTCAGCATGTTTTACAATATTTTGAAGTGCTTCTTTTATAACTGAAAAAACATTTCTACTAAATTCATTTGAAATTGATTCTGAAGAAATATTTCGCGGAATTTCTATTTTATATTCTAAATTACTTTCATCAAAATAATCGGAAATATATTCTCTCACTCGAACAAATAAATTATCCAAAGTATTGTTTTCAGGATTTAAGACCCAAATTAAATCACGCATATTATCAACCAAATTATATGAAGTTTGATTAATCGCTTTTATCTTTTTACTAAATTCATCTTCAGTTAAATTCCTATCAAAATGTTCTGTTAAAAAGCGAATCTTTGACAAACCAGAACCTAAATCATCATGCAAATCTTTCGCAATTCTAGTTCTTTCAATTTCTTCAGTCGTTTTTATAGCAAGTATTTTTTTCTTTTGAGCAAGCAATTTTTCTTTCCGAAACATGAAGAACACAAAAATGCTCGAAAAACAAAAAAGTATCAAAATTGAATACAGAAATAAATTTCTTTTTTCAATTATAAATGCTTGTTCTTTTAATTCTAAATTTTTGATTTTTTTTTGTTGATATAACAATTGTATTTCACGTTCTTTTTTTTCTGTTTCATATTTTGTACTAGCCTCAGACATAGAAGAATGAATGTTTTCAGGCATTACAGAATCTCTGTATAAAAAATAAGTATCGTATGATTTTAACAATAGACCTTCATTTTTAGTTGCTTTTGCTAAATTAATTGCAGTCCTATAATAAGTTAAATAATTTTTTTTAGAATCTAGTTTTTTAGCTAGAAACGCTGCCCTTTTTAAATGTCCATTTGCTATTTGTAACTCATCATCTAAAATCAAAATTTCAATTAGTTTGCATAAAGATTTAAATTCTATTGATTTCAGTTCATATTCATTAGCAGAAACAATAGCTTCATTAAGAATTTTTTTTGCTTTTTTATAGTCTTTCAAATGATACAAACAGGCTCCAATATTTGCAGTAATTTCTATTTGTAAAAAATTTTGTTTGTGCTGTTTGGATGCATTTAAAGCTAGTTGTAAATTTTCTAAAGATTTTGAATAATTCTTATTTTCCATTAAAATTTCGGCTTTCACTTGATAGATTGATGCAAGGTGATTGCTGTTGTTTTTTTCTAAGGACAAATTTAAAGCACGATCATTGTATTTTTTTGCCAGTGTAAAATTTTTAATTTTTAAGTAAGTACTTGAAATGTTACTCAAAGTTAACATCATTGCAGGATAATCTTTTTTACGCTCTAAAACTGCCAGCCCATTCAAAAGGTATTTTATACCATTTTTATATTCACCTAGGTCGTTGTAATTTCCACCTATATTCACATAAGAATATGCAATACCAAGTGAATCTTTTGCAAGAATCCTATTTTCAAGCGCCTTTAAATGATAGGTTTTTGATATTTTATCGTCACCCAAATCTTTGTAAATTGCCCCTAAGTTATTGTAAGCCAGTCCTAAACCATAATAATTTTTTAAAGAATCCTGAATTGCAATCGATTTTAATAAGTAAGAAATTCCTTCTTCGTATTTGCTTTGTCGTCGATAAATTTTTGACAAATTGGAATAAACCGTAGCAATTCCTTTGGCATCATTGATTTTTTTCTTTTCTTCAATTGATTTTTTATAATGATTTTCTGCTTGTATTAAATCTCCAGTAACTTCAAATAAATTAGCCTTGGTATTGTAACAAGATGATTTTAATTTGATAAAATTATTTGTCTTACAAACATCTATCGCTTCATCAATTAGGGAAAAACCTTTGCTAGGATCAACATTGATATATTCCCAAGATAAATCATTTAATATTACAGCTTTAGTTGAGTCTGATTTAGCTTCTTTTAATTTATTTTCTAAATTGACAATCTTGCTATTTTGAGCATAAATTTGTGCCTGAGATAAAATTGCAGATGAAACAAATATTAATATTAACTTTAAAATCATTGTGTTGAAAATTAGCGGTAACAAAAATACATTTTTAGTATTAAAATCAAAAAAAATGTTTTGTTTAATACTAAAAAATGAGATTTAATTTAGCTCAGCAGAGGTAATAATAATTTAGCATTTCTTTTTTCTCGAAATGGAAACTGAGGCTCTCGAAGTTGCCATTTTGTCACAAAACCTCACTTGGCACAATCATTGAAAACTACATTCCAACAAAATAGTATTTAAAATAAAATTTAGTTGAAGTAAAGAACTGCACTAACGTTTGTAAAATCAAAGCTAAAGCTTTTCTTGTCTTATGTCTAAAATCTAATAATCTAATAAAAAATGAAAACAGGTCAAATTAACGTTCAAACGGAAAATATTTTTCCGATCATCAAAAAATTCTTATACTCAGATCATGAAATCTTTTTGAGAGAATTGGTTTCTAATGCTGTTGATGCTTCACAAAAAATGAAAGTTCTTTCTAAATTGGGAGAATTTAAAGGTGAAGTTGGAGATTTAAAAGTGGAAGTACTTTTAGATAAAGAAGCTAAAACACTTACAATTCGCGATAACGGAATCGGAATGACAAGCGATGAAATTGATAAATACATCAATCAAATTGCTTTTTCTGGAGCTGAAGAATTTGTAAAACAATACGAAGGAAAAGACGGTGCAGAAAGCATCATCGGACATTTTGGTTTAGGATTTTACTCAGCTTTTATGGTTGCAGAAAAAGTTCAAATTCAAACCTTATCAAGACATGAAGGATCTCAAGCTGTTCAATGGGAAAGTAATGGGACAACTGAATACACGATTTCAGAAATTGAAAAAACTGGTCGTGGAACAGATATTATTCTTTACATTACAGAAGAATCAGCTGAGTTTTTAGAAAAAAACCGCATTCAAGGAATTTTAGATAAATATTGTAAATTCTTACCAATTCCAGTTGTTTTTGGAACAAAAGTAGAATACATAGATTCTCCAGAAGGTGAAAAAGACGAGGATGGAAAAGTTAAACGTGTTTCGATCGATGTTGAAAATCAAGTAAATAACGTTGCTCCAGCTTGGACAAAAGCTCCAATCGATTTGAAAGACGAAGATTACAAATCATTTTACCGTGAATTGTATCCAATGACTTTTGATGATCCATTGTTTCACATTCACTTAAATGTAGATTATCCATTTAACTTAACTGGGATTTTATATTTCCCAAAAATCAAGGAAAATGTAGAAGTTCAAAAAAATAAAATCAATTTATACAGTAATCAAGTTTTCATCACGGATAGCGTTGCTGAAATCGTTCCTGAATTTTTGACTTTACTTCA
>CAMBRH010000236.1 GCA_945870115.1 Chitinophaga pinensis
AAAAAAAACTCGACTCAGATAAAAGTTGCTGACATTCAAAAAGTCGCAATGAAGCCCTTGAATTATCCACCAAAAATAATATTGGCTTGGGCAAAAGCAATTGAAGGGAATGTTGAAATCGGAAAATGGCTCAAAGAAAATGGTTACGAAGAATTATTATATGCAACATCGGCAATTTTCTTAAAAGATGAAGCTCGAAAATGGTTGATGGAAAATGGTTTCCCGCAATTAATGGCGTTTATAAATGCAGCGGAAGGTGATGGAAAAGCACAAAAATGGTTGCTTTTGAACAATTTTGAGTTACTGTATCACATCGCAATGGCCGTCGAAGATGATCAAGAATCTTGGAAATGGTTAAATCTGAATTCAACGCAAGATATATTTATACTGACACAAACAATTAAAAAAGTCAAGGACAAAATTGAAGAAACTCACAATGATATTCATTCTTTTGGAAGAAACTAGTCCGCTAAGACGGAGACACAAGACAACAAGACGAAAGACATAAGTCCCGATAATTATCGGGATTGATTTATTTAGATACAAAATTGACATTTTCGTAGTCTTTTCATCCACTCATAACTAAACATTCATAATTCATAACTATTTTAAGTGAAATACAATTTATCAGAAATTCTAGATTTAATTAAAGATAGACGCACGATTTATCCTGAGCAATATTCAACTCGAAAAGTACAAAAAGAACAAGTTGAAACGATTTTAAATGCTGCAATTTGGGCACCTACACATGGAAATACGCAACCTTGGAGATTTACTGTTTTCATGGATGAAGCAAAAAATAATTTATCCGATTTCTTGGCTGAAACTTATTTAAAATTAACTCCAAAGGAAAAGCAAAATGACATGAAATTGGCGAAAATGCTCAATCGTCCAAAATTAGCTTCAGTTGTCATTGCAATTTGCATGAATAGAGACGAAAGCGAAAAAATCAAGGAAATTGAAGAAATTGAAGCAGTTGCTTGCGCTGTGCAGAATATGCATTTAGTTTCAACCGCTTTCGGAATTGGAGGATTTTGGTCAACTCCAGCTTTAATTTACTCCAAAGAAATGAAAGAATTTTTAAATTTAAGCGAAAAGGATTCTTGTTTGGGATTATTTTATCTGGGTTATCCTTCAATTGAATGGCCAAAAAGTCATAGAAAACCTATTGAATATTTAACTACTTGGAAATAATAAAAATTTGATTTTTAAAATAGAAACTATTTTTTCACCAATAAATAAACAATATTAGCGTTTTAGGTTTTAATTTCAATTTTTATAAAATTAAACACTTAATTTGTAAAACAGATTTACATTCAATGATTCGATTTTTTGTCTTTATTTCCATTTTAACTTTTTTTCGAGTGGAAATTTATGCCCAAAAAAAAGTAAATCCTCCCTCCTATTTCGGTATTCAATTTAAACCGCTTATTCCTGGTGATTTTCTGAGTAAATCTGTAATTACTGTGTTAGATTCTGGATTTATTGGAACATTTACACAAAAACAAGGATATTCATTTGGAGCGACAGTAAGAGTAGGACTGACAAAATTAATCAGTTTAGAAACTGGAATAAATCAAGTAAAAAGGAATTATCAAATTGATTTTAATTTACAAGATTCTTCGCTTTCTGCAAGGTCTTCCTTTGGAATTTTAAGTTATGACATTCCAATAAATGCCATGATATACATCCAGCTTTCAAAAAAAATATTCACAAATGCTTCACTTGGAACTTCCTTTATTAACTATCCTTCAAATGTTGGATCATCAGTTATTGTTGAACAAAAACATTTATTCATCAGCGAAGGAAGAAGAAATCGACGTTTTGACTTTGAATTAAATGCCAATTTAGGATTTGAGTTACGAACAGAAAAAAGTGGCTTTTTCTATCTTGGAGCATCTGCAAAAATACCCTTTGCTCCAATTTTTAAAGTTGCTGCGAGTTACGAATATTCTAATGCAGTAGAAAAATTAGCTATTGGAAATGTAAATGGCTCCTATCTTTCCATTGACTTGCGTTATTTCTTCCATAATGTTAAGACAAAAGGACAACAATTTAATGTTGGTCCAATTGAATAATCTATTCCAAATAAATCAATTTCAAATCTTCAAGTGAAGAAATAATGTGTATTGATTTTTTCATTTCATCTTCTAAGGCATTAAATTGGTAACCGCCTGCAAATATTTTAAATGATTTATCAGTTATTAAATTTTTAAAATAAGATTTCAAGAAAATAGCATCAATATTTGAAATCCAAGAACTTACAATAAAATGAGGTTTAATTTGCTTGATTGATTCAATTAAAGAATCGTATGGCAAATGATTTCCTAAATAAAAGGTCTGCATTTTATTTTTTCTTAACACATATGCATAAAAAAGTAAACTCATTTCATGATTTTCATGCTCTGGTAAAAATAAAATTACTTTTTTCCCTGTATTATCAAGTGGTAATTTATCAATCTCAGTGATTATCTTTTGACGAATTAAATTGGAAATAAAATGTTCTTGCGCTGGATTAATTGTTCCGCAAAGCCACATTATACCAATTTTTTCAAGAAATGGCATTAGATGATCAATAAAAGTTGATTCAAAGGAGATTTCTTCTACTAATTTATTTATTGTGCTACAAAACAATGCTTCATCCAATTGAATAAGAGATAACAATAGATTTTCATGGAATGAATTTGCTATTTTATTATTCTCAGACTTTACCAAAGACGAAATTTCGTCAAAACTCATCTCAGCAATACGCGAAATTTTTATTCCATTTTTATTTAATAGAGAAATATTTAACAATAAAGTTAATTCAACGTCATCGTATTTTCTAATTTGAGTATCGGTTCTTTCTGGTTTTAAAATACCATATCTTTTCTCCCAAATTCGAATAGTATGCGCTTTTATCCCCGTTAAAACTTCTAAATCCTTAATTTTATAAGCTCTCATCATGCAAATTAAACAAAAATTGCGCTAATTTGTTTAGAAAATGTTCACAAAGTAAATAATTATTGAATATTAAATGTTATTTTTGTATCGTAATTGATCTATTATTATCAAACATTTCAAAATGAAAAATATTTTTTTAACATCAATTTTAATTTTTTCCTTTATTCTTTTTAGTGTTTCCAGTTGTAATGGAACAAAAGAATCAGATTCAATCGATTTAGAAGATGAAGAATTGTATGAATTTAAGGGGTTTTCTTTGAAAAAGTACGATATTCCAGCTACAATCATGTTACCTGATGAAACTGCAAATATTGGTGCATCAACAGAACCTGAAATTATTCATGCAGAAGATGATTTCAAATGGGAGTTAATAGTTGGACCAAATTTTCACATGATAATTGACGATTGGGGTGACGATAGAGCGATGGTTTCTTCTGAGAAAAAAAGACTTTCAGGACTGAATTTCTATCAAATAAAATACGTTGTAAATGAACCAGATTTTATTTTATACGAGAGTATTTTGAAAGTTGATGGCGATAAATCAGCTCCAAAAACCGTAGGACTAGAGCATAAATCATTTCATGTTTATGGACAAAAAGTGATAGACGGAATAACATATGTTTTTAAAAGTAGAGACGAAGGTTTTGAAAAAGTAATTATTGAATTAATGGCCAAATCTATTAAATCTGTAAAATCAATTAAGAAAGAAAACGCGTAATTTTTTTTCTATTTATTAACTTTACTTAATTTCATTTGTTCTATAGATTAATTTATAATATAAAATGATTATCTCAAGAGAAGAAATTTTATCCGTTTTAGGAAACATTCAAGAACCAGAATTAAAACAAGACATTGTTTCACAAAATTTAGTTGAAAACATTGAATTTTCTGATAAGCATATTTCTACAACAATATTAATTACAAATCCTGCTTTGCATGCACGTAAACGTATGCAAGAATTAGTTGAATTTCAATTAAAATCTGTTTTTGGAAAAGACATCGAATTAACAACAATTGTAAAAGCTCTTCCTACAGAAGCAATCCAAGCAAGGAGAAAAATTCTTCCAGAAGTTAAACACATTATCGCACTTGCATCCGGTAAAGGTGGTGTGGGAAAATCAACTGTTACTGCAAATTTAGCAGGTGGATTGGCAAAATTAGGTTATAAAGTTGGCGTTGTTGATGCTGATATTTATGGCCCTTCAATGCCTACCATGTTTGACGTTGTTGGCGAAAGACCAACGATGATTGACGTTGATGGTACAGCAAAAATTAATCCTGTGATGAGTTACGGAATTAAAATTTTGTCAATTGGATTCTTTACAGAACAAGATAATGCTGTTGTTTGGCGTGGTCCAATGGCTGCAAAAGCAATGACGCAACTTTTCACAGATGCCCATTGGGGAGAATTGGATTATTTACTAATAGATCTTCCTCCAGGAACTGGGGATATTCACCTTTCATTGGTTCAAACTGTTCCTCTAGATGGAGCTGTAATTGTTAGTACTCCCCAAGAAGTTGCTTTAGCCGATGCTCG
This sequence comes from Chitinophaga pinensis, assembly GCA_945870115.1. Lineage (GTDB taxonomy): Bacteria > Bacteroidota > Bacteroidia > Flavobacteriales_D > Crocinitomicaceae > M2408. The sequence continues at coordinate 4,481 of CAMBRH010000236.1, forward strand.
AAAAGGAGTAAACATGTTTAAATTAGAGAATATCAATGTTCCAATCGTTGGATTAATTGAAAATATGGCGTGGTTTACACCTGAAGAATTACCAAACAACAAATACTATATTTTTGGTCGTGACGGAGCAAAAAATCTTGCTGAAGGTATGGGTGAAACATTTTTGGGTCACATTCCATTGGTGCAAAGTTTAAGAGAATCTGGCGATGTTGGTCGTCCTGCAGTTTTTCAAGATAATACAATAACTTCTGATGCTTTTATCGAATTGACAAGGAAATTTGTTGAAGAAGTACATGCTTTAAGTGTTAAAAAAGCAGCGAAATCACTTGTAAAAGAAAATTAATTATGGCACTCAACAAAGCTGAACTTTCGATTAAAATAAATGAAACCTTAGAACAACTAAGACCTTTTTTAGTTGCTGATGGTGGTGACATGGAATTAGTAGAAATTACTGATGAAGGAATTGCAAAAGTTAGATTATTAGGTGCTTGCAGTGATTGCTCAATGAGTTTGATGACTTTAAAAGCTGGATTAGAAGATGCGGTGAAAAAAGTTTGTCCAGAAATAATTTCTGTTGAAGCAATTAATTTACCTCTTTTTGCTTCTTAAAAAGATCCAATATAAATTTTAAATTATATTATTTATTGAATTTTAAGTAATTCAATCTAAATTTATGCGTCATGATTTCATATAAATTCTCAATCAATAATCCCGCAAATCAATACATTCAAATAGAAATAATGTTTGATTCTGATCAAGATATTGAACATATTCAACTTCCAAGCTGGAGACCAGGAAGATATGAATTAGGGAACTTTGCAAAAAATGTAAAGAATTTTAAAGTTTTTGGAGAAGACCGTAAAGTATTACGTTTTACTAAAATCACAAAAGATTGTTGGAAAATTGAAACGAATGGAAATACAAAAATTCATATTTCATATAGTTATTATGCAGTTGATTTGAATGCTGGATCTACATTTTTAGATAAAAATCAACTGTATGTTAATCCTGTTAATTGTTGCGCTTTCATTCTTGGAAAAGAACTTGTAAAGTGTGAAATCAACTTAAACATTCCTGATTCTTATGAAATTGCTTGTGGTTTAAAATCAGAAAGCAAGACATTATTCGCT
>CAMBRH010000237.1 GCA_945870115.1 Chitinophaga pinensis
CGAACTAGACAAAATTCCAATTCCTAAAAAAGAAGCAGAAAAAATAATTTTATTTAAGCCTTTTCGTTTTTTCGTTTTAAGTAAAAAATATAAATAAGAAAATTCAAAAGCAAAGAAAACACCGAAAACAATGAAAAAGTATAAGAATAAATTCAAATTTAATTCAATATATTCGTACGATGCAAAAAATAGGTTTGTCAAAACTTGATAAAAAGCAAAAGACAAAGCAATAAATAAATTATTTTTTGATGAAGCAGTCATTGTTGTTTCTCGCTTGTTAACTTTTTAATACCAAAAAGAATTAGACCTATAGAAAGTAATAAAATAAGCAGAACAAACCAGGTAATCTTTTGTTCGTATTTTTCATTTTTCAATGCTAAATTTCGTTCTTCCTGAACTAATTTTATTTCCAATTCTTTTTTAGTAAGTTCATTTTTATAAGTTAAATCTTCAATTTGATTTTTGATTTCACTATTTGTTAATTCGTTGTTTTTTAAAATGTATTTTTTATAAATGTTATTAGCATTAGCAATATTGTTTTGCGCTTCAAATACGGCAATTTTTAACAAATAAATATCTAAAATATGGTTCCAAATTTGATTTTTAAGTGATAAATCTTCTGCTTCAGAAAGAAATGATAAGGCATTTCCAAAATTATTTACTTGAAAATTATATTGTCCTTGCAATTTTGAATAAACAATATTTTCTTCAAGCTGAGCATTTTTAATTATTTTTTCAATTTTATCGAGAATCATTTTTGCTTGATATTCATTTTTTAAATTCAAATAAACTTCAACTATACCTAAATTAGCAAAAATAATCCCTTCATTATTTTTAAACTTTTCTTCAATAATTAAAGAATTATTAAAATAGGACAATGCAAAATCATATTTCTTTAATTCTTTGTAAGAATCGCCCAAATTGTAATAACGAATAGATTTTTGTAATTGATTTTTTCCCTTTTCTTCAATTTGTAAACTCCTTGAAAAATATTTTATTGCTTGTTTGTAATTTTTTTGAAGTTGGTAAATGACACCAATATTATTTAAGCAAGCGGAAACTCTTCCTTTATCTTTTATCTTTTCAGACAAATTGAGAGCATGAATGTAATTTTCAAGCGAGGAAATGTAATAACCGCGATTTTTGTTAATTATCCCAAGTAAAGTATACGCATTGATCTGATACAAATTTGCTGGACGATTTTTAAGTTTATCCAAAATTTTATATGCAGTTATTTCAGCATTTTTTGCGTCACTTTTTTCGTAAAAAACAAAGGCTAAACTGTCTAATTTATCCAATTCTTTTGATTTACTAGACTCATTATTTTGAGCATACCCAGTTAAACCAACAAAAGTTAGAAAATAGAAAATTACAATTTTTAAGCTGGCGAGTTTCATAAATTACTTGCAAATAAAAACAATTTTTACGAAACGAGTACCTATTTGAGAAATTTATTTATAAAACACTTAATATTTTTATCTCAGTTCTTCTATTTGCTTGATGTTCTTCATCAGAACACTTAACATTATTTTTACAGCGATTTACTAATTTGGTTTCACCATAACCTTTGGCAACAATGTTTTGCGTTTTTATTCCTTTTGTTAAAAGGTAATTTACACAACTTTGTGCTCTAGCTTGTGATAATTTTTGATTTGCTGCATCTCCTCCTCTACTATCTGTATGCGAACTTAACTCAACTTTGATATTATCATTTTTAAGTAAAAAGTCAGCTAACTTATCTAATTCTGCAGTACTTTCTGGTCGAAGATTTGCTTTTCCAAAATCATAAAATACATTTTCAATTTTAAAAGTTGTTCCAGCTGTAATTTTTGTCATCAATACTTCTTTTTCAACTTCATTTTCTCTCGTGTAAGTTTTGATAGAATCCAATTTATCAATAAATCCTTTTTTAGCTAACAATAACTCATAATTACCATTTCGAGGAAGTTTTAATTTTAATTGTCCAATAGAATCAGTTTCAAATTCCATTACTTTATTTGTAATTGTGTTTTTCAATTGAACCGTTGTATTGGCTAGTGGTTCACCTGATTTATCATCTTTTACAACAGTGTTTACTATTACAGTTTTTGGATCAAGTAAAATTTCTCGTTTAATGGTATCTGAATTCTTTAAATCGAAGGTAGAAAAAATTTCTTGGTGATTTTCATAATCATCGTCGCCTAAATAAAATGTATATTTTTTATCTTTTTTCGCTTTGAAATTAATTACTCCATTGTCATCACTAATTAATGAATCAATTACTTTGTTGTTTTCATCTTTCACCAAAACCAATGTTTGTGGAATTGGCTTTCTACCTTTTAGATTTTCCAAAATTGTAGCAACAATATTTATTTCTAAATTATTTAATTTAAAGGTATAGATATTGTCAACAAATTTAAAATCTTTACGGTTATTTGTATAATATCCTTTTAAACCATCATTTTGAAAAGCCATTGCAAAATCATCTCCATAGGAATTTAATGGATATCCTAAATTCACTGGTTTATCATATTGTCCTTCGTTCATTCTGGATGAAAAAACATCCAATCCACCTAAACCAAGATGACCATCGCTGGCAAAATAAAAATCGTTTTCATTGATATATGGAAACATTTCATTTTCAAAAGTATTAATGGTAGGGCCTAAATTAACTGGTTTTTCCCACGTTCCATTAAAGTTTTCACTTTTCCAAAGATCCGATCCTCCAAGTCCACCTGGCATATCTGAACTGAAATATAGTGTGAAACCATCCTCTGATAAAAAAGGTTGGGCAATAAAATAAGTTCGATCATTAAAAGGAAATTCTACTTCTGAATTTGTTTTTTCATCATAAATAAAAATACCCGTTTTTGTTAACTCATTTTCTTTTAAAGTTTTAAAGTTTTTTGAAAAATACCAAACTTGATTTTTTTGGTCATAGTAAGCTGCACCATCATGATTTTTACTTAAAATATCATTTACTGGTTTAATTGTTTTTAATTTATCGTTGTAAATATATTGATCTAAAAAACTTCCATTGTCGTAATTTGCTGCTTTGCCTGAAAAATTTCTGTGAGAACTAAAAGATATTCCATTTGGTACGATTACTGGACCAAAATCTCCTGTCCCAGAATTAAAAGAAGTTATTTCTATTGTAGATCCAAGTGTATCTTTTGATAATTTTTCCCAAGGTTTTTCGCTTTTGTTTAGAATTAAAAAATCTTTTTTCGGGCCCATAGCACCAGCAATTAATTCTGAATTTAATAAATCATCTAACTTTTCATATTGTCCTAAAAAATGTCTTAATTTGAATAAATTATACAAATCGTCAAAAGAAAATTCACTTTCTTTTTCAATTTTTTCATATATTTTTAATGCAAACCAAAAGTCATTACTTTTAATTCCTGCAAGAGCAGCATTTCGATAAACCTTAAAAAAGTCTTTCGGATTTACTTTATCTTTAAAACATAAATCTTTGTAAATTAATTTAGCATCAGCAAAGCGATAAGTTGCTATATATTCTTCAGCTTTTTTAATTTTTAAATCTACTTGAGAAAAACTAAAAAGTGAAACAAATAATAAGATTGTTAAAAGTATATTTTTTTTCATATTCATGCAAATTTAAAAATATCTTGGAGAACCAAAAGCTTTGTTTTTATTAAAATCATAAGTGACCATTATTTCGTGTGATCCGGCATTTTTAACCGAACTCAATCCGTTAATTGGAAAATCAAAACCATAACCTATCATTAATGATTCTTTGTGTTGATAAGCAAAATTAAATCCTACTGATTCATTATAACGGTACATTAAACCCATCCACCATGTTTTATTTAGAAATAAATTTGCATTTAAATCGACTGTAATAGGTGCGTTTGGAGTCATTTTCAACAACATACTTGTTTTTAAATCAAGGATAGAATTTATTGGAAAAACATATCCAGTGCTTAGAAAAAAATGTCTTTTAGTATATGCATTGCTGATTAAAATTGATTTATTTTTCAATTTCGTTTCCAAAATTCTTGGTGAGCTTAAACCAAGATAAAATCGTTTTGTACTATAATATAATCCTGACCCAATGTTAAAAGTTGTTTTTGTAAGTGACACTAAATAATCAACTTCATCTGCATCTTTTGCAACTAATTTATTATAGTCAACAGACATTAAATCTCCACCAGCTGAAAGACCAAGATTTAATTTACTGCGGTTTTTAAAATGTAAAGTATAAGCATAGTTCCCATAAAAACTTGTTCTATTTCTTGCGCCAATATTATCATTTACCAAATTTAAACCAACAGCCATGTTTTTCACTTTGATTGGTGTATGTGCTGATAAAAATTGAGTAACTGGTGCACCCTTAATTCCAACCCATTGCGCTCGAACTACGCCGACAACACTTAGATTGTCATGGCTACCTGCATAAGCAGGATTAAAATGCAATGGATTAAACATATACAAACTCGATTGTTCATCTTGTTGTGCTGAATAGTTGTTTGCAATTAAAACAAGCAAACTTACCAAGACTATTTTATTAAAAATTGTTTTCATACTAATACGTATTTATAATTTATTATCTTACTAATTCAATATATCCTGAAAGTGGTTTTTCACCATTTTTTAAATCAATCAAGTAGAAATAAGTTCCGTTTGGCAAAAATTCATCTCCCATTTTAATTCCCGTGTTACATTTTCCTGCCCAATCATCTAGGTAAGGTGAGGCTGTAAAAACTTCGTTACCCCATCTATTAAAAATTTTCACAGTCATTTCAGGGTAAACGGTATTTAAACCAATTACCCACGTATCATTTTTACCATTTCCACCTGGAGTAATTATTTCAGGAATTACCGGTAAAATACAATCTACTAATTCCGTCAAATTAGCCGAACAACCATTTATATCTATAACATCTACTGTAAATTGTCCGCCGGGAATTGAATTTATTTCATTGCTAACTACTCCATTTGACCAAGTATAAGTATAAGGAGAATTACCACCAGAAGCGAGAACAGAGATTGAACCATCTGATTCACCACAAGTTGGTTCTGTTATTGAATTAATTGCTAAAGTTACCGCATTTATTGTAACATTTATTTGAAATAAATTTACACTTTCACAGCCATTTACTGTTTGTGAAGCAAAGTAAGCGGATCCATCAACTAATGTCGTGGAAGGATTTAATACTGTTCCAGCTGGAGCAGTCAAATACCATTGGATGTTTGAACCTGTAGCTTGAAGATCTGCAACTGTTGGGTTATCCTCATTACAAAATATTTGATTTGGATTTCCAGTTGGTGCTGCAGGATTTGAAATACTTACAACAACTAATACTCTTAATGCACTTTCACAAGAACCAACGGTTTGAGAAGCAAAATAAGATGTTCCATCAACTAAAGCTGTTCCACTGGCAAGTAAATTTCCATTTACTGCTGCGTCATACCATTGAATGTTTGTTCCAGTTAAAGTTGTTAAATCAGCAACTGTTGGTGCATCGATTGTACAGAATGATTGTGCTGCGTTTGCTGTTGGAGCTGATGGATTTTCAACCGTAGCAACAACTTCTACTCGTAAAGCACTTTCACATGAACCTACTGTTTGTGAAGCGAAGTATGATGTTCCATCAAC
>CAMBRH010000238.1 GCA_945870115.1 Chitinophaga pinensis
AAATTGATTGATTTTGCAGCTTGCTTTTGAAAGCCAACATGTGTTTCTTTTACAGAATTAACAAGTAGGTCGAATTTCATAAAGTTGAATTAATTTATTTCGTTTTCAATAACAACTTGTTTCAAACCAAAATACAAAGCATTATTTTCTTTCCATTCAAGATTTGATTTTTCAGGATTGGGAAATATATTTATTCCAATTAATGTCTTTTTCTTTTCTTTAAATAATGAAATTCTATTTGCGGAAGTTAATTTAATGTTTTCTAAAAAATCTGATGAAAATAGTTCGCTTGATTTTTCATTTTCTTGAAACAAATTCCACGCTTTGTTCGCAAAAGTTTCAGTTAAACTTTCAATGGCATAACTTCCTCCTACAGCATCCAAAACTTGATTCAAATAAGATTCTTCTTTCAATATTAAAGAAATATTTCCTGCCATTCTTTCAGTGAAATTTGATGACTGGTCTAAAGAATCTTTATCGTAAGATTGATTAATTATCTGAGTTGCCCCGCCTAAAACAGCTGACATCACTTCTGTCGTTTGGCGCAATAAATTCGTAAAAGGATCTTTTAATGATTTATTTAAAAAACCTGTTTTTGACGTAATACTTGCTGTTTCATTGCATTTATGAACTGGCTCGTAAGTTCTCGCGATTTTCGACCAAAGTAATCTAAAAGCTCTAAGTTTTGCAATTTCAAACAAGAAATTTGATCCAACTCCAAAAGTAAAATGAATATTTACCAAGGCATCATCAACCGTTTTTCCTAAAGTAATTTGTTGCGCTAAATATTCGTGTCCTAAGCTCAGGGCAAAAGCAATTTCTTGAGAAACATTCGCTCCAGCTTGTTGGATAGAATAAGCATCTACTTCAAAATTTCTTGATAGGCCATTTTTAATTTCAACAAAATCACTTGAATTTAATTGTTGCTTTTCTGACAAAGGATTAAATGAAAATAGGATTTCTGAAAATACGTTTTCTTCAAAATATGTCTTAATTTTCTTCAATAAAACTGTATTTTGAGTTTTAAAAAATACTTTTATGAACTCAAATTTTATGTCTTTAAACAAAAGTGTAAAATCTAAATTTTCTTGTTTTACAAATTCAAAATTAAGTGCAGTATTTCCATTCATTAAAAGTTCTAATGCTTTACTATTAGCTTTTTTCTCGTCAGAAACTAAAATTTCGCCAACAATTGACCAATCATTTATTTCTGAATAAAACCCTCTTGAATAAGGAAATTTTCCTGGCATTTCTGCTCTATTTTCAACATCATCCTTATGAAAAAAGCTTGGATAAGAAATTCCTTCAATTTCATCATTTTTAATTAAAGAAGTTGCAAAATCTGCTCCTTTCAATTCTTTTGTCAAGGTTTCAATCCATTGTTCTTTTGAAGGATACTGAAAATCTTTAAATAAATTTTGCATTTAATATTTTATTTAATAATTTTTTGACGGTGTAATTTTGTTATTCATTTTCAAAAATACCACTGTACTAATAATTGTCACTAAAAATGGTGATAAAATCACACCAAAAAATGGAACTTTATAAGCCAAACAAAATAATCCTCCTGTGATAAACATATAAGGAATTTTATTAAAACCAAAACCCCAACTTCCAAAAGTTCCAACTTCGTATCGTTCCAAAGAATAATCGTAAAATGAAAAACCGATAAAAAAGGCCCCAATTAAGAAGTACATTATTTCATCTAATAAATGAAAACCTGTTACCCAAGCAAAAACGAACCATAACAACATAAATATTAGATTGAAAAACAAGGCAATAATCACAACAAAAATTGCTCTTATTAAATCAGTCATAATTCTTACAATTCCTCCATCGAATTTTGCTCCCGTAAAATCATTATCTACTTTTTCTGAAAGCAAACAATAAACAGGAGATAGAACGGTTAAAATCAAAAATTGGTAAAAAATATCACCCAAATATGAAAAAAATCCTTTTGTGGCAGTAACTCTAGTTTCTAAAGTTTCACCTAAGAAAGGAACCGAATCAGCATAATTAACAAAACTAAAAATGGATGAAATAATTCCTGCAATAAAGAAAAAGACCAAAGAAATGATTATTGAAGGCAGGAGATAAATCCAATATTTACCTTTCATTAATTGCTCGTAGCTTACTTTTGCAGCGTATACATGATCTGATATTGCATTCATATTTCAAATAATTATTCAATTTTAACCAACTTTTGCGAAGATAAGAATTATTGTAATACGGACGCTAAGATTGTGGGATTTTTGAATTTTCAAGAATAAAAATTGACATAAAACTCTATTCTTTTTCGTAAAAAACCAAACCAACTCGATTTATGTGTTCTTCCAAACTTGGCGCATTTAGCATGGTAAAAATTGAAATATCGAAAAGATAAGGAGTATTTAAATCGTCAATTTCTATGTTTATCTTAGTTAATATATCGTGTGTTAATTTTTCTCCAAACAGCGTTATATCAATATCAGAACCAATGCGATAATTTCCTTTTGCTCGTGAACCATAAATGATAACTTTTTCCACTTCAGCGTGCTTTTCAAAAACTGAATTTATTTTTTGTATGGTTTCAGCTTTAAGACCAAATTTAAGTTCAGTATTGATTATATTCATAAAAATGATTTCATTTTAAGGCAGAATGAATGAAAAAGAGGATAATAAATAGTTACGATTTTATTGTACTCTTCATTCAAGATTTTTTCTTGATACGTGTGAACAGTTTCATTTCTACTTTCAATCATATTCATCCATTCTTGACCATTTTCCAATAAATCTTTATTGTACATTTCGCGAGTTGCTGTTCTTGAACCAGTAATATTTACGTATCCCTCGTATTCCAAAAAATCCTTCATAACTTTCCAAGCCAACTCATGCGTAAACTCAAATCTTTGAATAATCCCTTCTTTAATTAAATCATTTTCAGTATCGCGATAGGTTTCAATGGCATCAGTTAATTGAGCCAAAGCTTTTTCATAATTTGAAAAGCGTTGTTTCCAACGTGTATCTGCTTCCATAGAATTAAAATTTATTTTTTTGTAAAAGTAAGCTATTTTAACGTTTTTTCAAGTAAAACCATTAATCGCTTGTTTTCTTGCTGGTAATGTTTTAACTGATCTTCTAAAACTCGAATCGAATTTTGAAACACTTCTTTTTGGTCTTCATAAATATTTTCTATATGTCCTGCATATTTTATTGAGGCGTTTTCATTGTGGAAATTGTAAACTGGAGCTTCTGAATTGAGAAGATATTCAGCTGGAACATCTAAAATGGTTGCTATTTGTTTTAAACGTTCTGTGGATAATTTCACATTCTCATTTTCAAGTCTTGAATAAGTATTTTGAGAAATTTTCAATTGAGAAGCCATAAATTCTTGCGTCCAATTTTTTGATTCTCTTAATCTTTTGATACGTGTGCCAATATTTTCCATAATTTTTTATTTTGAAACAAATATATAAAAAATAGTTTACATTATCCGTTTTTTGGATATATTATGTTTTTTACGGGAGTGGATTTTATGAAAGAGTGATGATATTTGCCCAATGATAAAATTTGAAATAATCTTAGGAAAAGCATATTATAAGCAAGGTTTTTTTAATATAAGAAAAAAACACTCAGAAATATTTGGTCCCCATTTAGATCCAATAAAAATTTTTCTTGATGAAAAAGAATTAGACAATGCCTATGTAAATCGAACAGCAAATATTAATAATACTCCTAGAATTATGGCAGGAGTTGAGATGACGAGATGGATTCAAGAAAACTTTAAAGAAAAAGATATTATGCTTGTAGAGTTTGATACAAAAAAGAAAATAATAACACTTAAAAACAAATAAATATGAAAAAGAAAAACTTACTGTTATCATTTGTAGCAAGTCTTGGATTTGCATTAACGTCAATTGGTCAAATCCCCGACAATATTCCAACAAGTGGACTTGTGGGCTGGTGGCCATTTAACGGAAATGCTAATGATGAAAGTGGAAATGGGAATAATGGAATTGTAAGTGGGGCAACCACTGTTTCAGATCGAGATGGGAATAGTAATTCTGCTTATCGATTTGATGCAACAAATATAATACAAATCCCGCATGCTTCAAATTATAATTCTGTAGAATTATCAATATCTTTATGGTTTACTTCAGATAATTTCACTTCAGATGAGTCTTTAATAAGTAAAAGAGAAAATTCTGGATGGGGTACCTCATTTGAATTAAATGCTGCCCAATCGAACGGCTTAAATGGTATTGGAACATCTTGGTCTGTTGGGGGAAATAATGCAATTTCACATTTCAGTCAAAGTATTTTAACAAATCAATGGAATAATTTTATATTTATTTGGGCATCTGATTCAGTTAAAATTTATCTAAATGGAAATTTTGTAGAAGGAACAACAGTAAATGGCGGAATGAATTTTAATACCTTACCTATAACAATAGGAAGCAGAGGAAATGGATGGAATCAAGTTTTGGGGAAAATAGACGACATTGCAATATGGAACAGAGCATTATCTCAAAATGAAATAAATATTTTATTTTCTGCTTGCTCATCAAATTTAGTGTTATCTCAACCAGCAGATCAAAATACAACAATTGGCAACAACCCAACATTTACCACAACTTCGAATGATCAAAATGCAAATTTTCAATGGCAGTCGGATTTGGGTTTAGGTTTTCAAAACTTAACAAATGCGGGACAATATAGCGGTGCAACAACAAGTGAGCTAATAGTTTCAAGTGTAAGTACAATTAACAATAATCAGCAATTTAGATGTATTATGAGTTCTGGCGCATGCAGTGACACAACAAATTTGGCAACTTTAACTGTTGGGACTACTTTTTTGGATGAGAATACAATAAACTCAATAACAATAAGTCCAAATCCAACACAAGATTTCATTTTTGTAGAAGGTAGTTCAATAAACGTACCCTTTCAAATAATTGATTTCAAAGGAAGTGTTTTGATAACAACAAATTCTAACAAAATTGATGTTAAAAAACTAAGTCCTGGCCAATACTATTTAAAATATGGTGATACTCGCTCTAAATTCATAAAAGAATAATTTTAAAATATCAATTGATTTTTGAAAATGGCAACTTAAATTTAAGTTGTCATTTTTTTTTAGATCAAAAAAGATAATCAAATCAGAAAACCGCATGTCTAAAACATAACTAATGTAGGAGTTTTCCTAAGTTGGGTTTTTTGTTTTGGTTTAACTTATAAAGCAGTAAATACATAGAATTCAAACTCCAGAAAAGAACACTTCTGCTGGGATTCCTAAAAATAATCTTAATTTTTGAGCCATTTTTAATGTTATTTCTCTTTTACCTGATAAAATTGCAGAAACATGTCCTTTTGTTCCTATAAACGGCTCCAAATCTTTTGATTTCAGGCCCAATTCTTTCATTTTAATCTTTACAACTTCTAAAGGGTTTAAATCTGGTAAAACGATAAATTTATCATCATAATCTTTAATAAGAACTAATAGCAATTCCAATTCATCATATTCTGGAGAATGAGATTCAGCATGAAATATTTCAATCAATCTTTCACTTGCTTTTTGATAATCTGCATTATTTTTTAATATTTTCCAACTCAT
>CAMBRH010000239.1 GCA_945870115.1 Chitinophaga pinensis
TCAGAAAGATTTAATTGGCTAGTAAAGTCATGAAAACTCCAGAAGAAATTGTAAACATCATGCTTAAAAATGATGCTTTTAGTCAATGGCTTGGAGTTGAAATTCTTGAGGTAAACTTAGGGTTTTGTAGTTTAAAAGCAAAAATCACCTCCGAAATGTTGAATGGATTTTCAATTGCGCACGGTGGAATTTCTTATTCGCTAGCTGATTCTGCTTTGGCATTTGCATCTAATTCAAGAGGAAACCAATGTGTAAGCATCGAAACTTCTATTTCTCATTTAAAAAAAGTTTCAGAAAATGATGAATTAATTGCAACGTGTATCGAAATAAGTCGTGGAAAAACCATTGGCTTGTATCGTGTTGAAATTAAAAATCAAGCTAATCTTCTCGTAGCAGTTTTCAATGGAACTGTTCATATTTCTGAAAAACTTTGGTGAAATTCAGCCCATAGGCAATTTGAGCTAAATTGTAATCAATATAAATAAAAAGAAATCTACAATATTTAAACTTTAATTGTGTGCGTGCTTAATTTTTTTCGTAATTTAGCGTTATAAAACTCAAATTCAAAGTAAAAACTACGCTACTAAAAGAAAATTATGGAATCTAAAAGAACAACGGTTGATTTTTTTATACGCCAAACTTGGCATAAAATCCAACGCATGTACAATCAGAAATCGAATGATTCTGATATCTCTATCTCTGTTGGTTATATTTTATTAATGATTGATAAAGAAGGGACACCTAGTACACAACTTGGTCCAAAAATGGGTATGGAACCTACCAGTTTATCTAGAACATTAAAATCGATGGAACTAGATAATCTAATTTATCGCAAAATAGATGAAATAGATAAACGAAAAGTATTTATTTTTTTAACTCAAAAAGGAATAGAAAAGAAAAGAATTGCAAGAGATGTAGTTATTGATTTTGATGATCGATTAATTGCAAAAATTCCTAAATCAAAATTAAAAATATACTTTGAAGTAATGCAATATATTGACGAATTTAGTGAAAAAGAATTAGCGAATTTAAAATAGATAATAGACATCAAGATTTTAGGATATTAAGATTTTAAGACTTCGTAAATTTAAACAAGTCAATTTAACTGCAAATTAAATTCAAGTTCCTAAGAAAATCTAAAGTCCTAATATCCTAAAGTCCTAACATCTTAATATCCAAAAGAAATGAATCGAATAATTAAAAAAGTAGCAATTTTAGGTTCTGGAGTTATGGGATCGCGTATTGCTTGTCATTTTGCAAACATTGGTTGCGAAATTTTGTTGCTTGACATTCAGCCAAAAGAACTGAATGAAAAGGAGTTAAAAGCTGGAATCACAGCAGATTCTCCACAATTTAAAAATCGAATTGTAAACGAATCTTTGGATTTTGCTGTAAAATCAAATCCTTCTCCGCTTTATAGAAAATCCTTTGTTTCAAAAATTAAAACGGGAAATTTTACTGATGATTTGAATCAAATTGCATCATGCGATTGGATAATTGAAGTCGTTATCGAACGATTAGACATCAAAATGCAACTTTTTGAACAAGTTGAAAAATTCAGAAAACCAGGAACTTTAATTTCTTCCAATACTTCTGGAATTCCAATTCATTTAATGACAAAAGATCGAAGTGAGGATTTTAAAAACCATTTCTGTGGAACGCATTTTTTCAATCCACCGCGTTATCTACAATTATTGGAAATTATTCCAACCAAAGATACAAATCCTGAAATAATCACTTTTCTGCGAGATTTTGGAAGTAAATTTTTAGGGAAAAAGACTGTTATTTGCAAAGATACACCAGCGTTTATTGCAAATCGTGTGGGAGTTTATTCAATCATGGCTTTATTTCACGCTGTTGAAGATATGAATTTAACTGTCGAAGAAGTAGATAAATTAACTGGTCCAATCTTAGGACGACCAAAATCTGCTACTTTCAGAACATGTGATGTTGTTGGTTTAGATACACTTGTTCATGTAGCAAACGGCTTAAAAACAAATTGCTTAGACGACGAAGAAAATTCCTTATTTACTTTGCCAACTTATATTTCCAAAATGGTGGAAAATAATTGGTTGGGTTCAAAATCAAAACAAGGTTTTTACAAAAAAGTGACTTTAGAAAACGGAAAATCTGAAATCTTAGTGTTGGATTTAAAAACAATGTTATACCGTTATGCTGAAAAAGTGAAATTTCCTACTTTGGAAATGGCAAAACCAATTGACGATTTAAAGCAACGAACAAAAATGTTGTTTTTAGGTCAAGATAAAGCAGGAGATTTTTATCGCAAACTATTTGGAGGATTATTTGCCTATGTTTCAAATCGAATTCCGGAAATTGCTGACGAATGTTACAAAATTGATGACGCATTAAAAGCTGGTTTTGGCTGGGAACTTGGTCCATTTGAAACTTGGGACATTCTTGGTTTTGATCACGGTTTAAAATTAATCTCAGCACAAGGAAAAAAAGTTCCTACTTGGATTTTAGACATGAAATCGAAAGGATTCTCATCTTTCTACAAACAAGAAAAAGGAAAAAAATTCTTTTACAATCAACTTTCTGCTGAATATGAAATTATTCCAGGAACAGAAAACTTAGTAATTTTAGATTCTCTTAGAGAGGAAAATACCGTTTGGAAAAATAGCGATGCAACATTAATACATATTGGTGATGGAATTCTAAATTTAGAATGGAGCACAAAAATGAATACTATTGGCGGTGGAGTTATTGAAGCAATCAATAAATCAATCGAAATTGCAGAAAAAGAATTCAAAGGTCTTGTAATTTCAAATACGGGTCAAAATTTTTCAGCTGGAGCAAATGTCGGAATGATATTTATGATGGCTGCGGAACAAGATTACGATGAATTGAATTTTGCCGTGAAAGCCTTTCAAGATACGATGATGCGAATTCGTTATTCCAACATTCCAGTTGTTGTAGCACCTCATAACATGGCTTTGGGTGGCGGTTGCGAATTATCAATGCACTCAGATAAAGTTGTTGCTCATGCAGAATTATACATGGGCTTGGTCGAATTTGGTGTTGGTCTAATTCCAGGCGGTGGCGGTTCAAAAGAATTTGCAAAACGACTTTCTGATGAATTACACGATGGTGATGTAAAAATAAACCGATTGAGAGAACGATTTTTAACAATTGGACAAGCAAAAGTTTCAACTTCAGCTCAAGAAGCATTCGATTTGGGTTATCTTCGTGAAGGAATTGACGAAATTGTTGTGAGCCGAGATTTTCAGTTATCAAGAGCAAAGCATGCTTGTTTAGAATTAGCTGAAAAAGGGTACATCGCTCCAAAAAGAGCAAAAAACATCACGGTTTTGGGTCAAGAAGGTTTGGGAATAGTTTACGTTGGAGCAAATTCCATGAAATCAGGAAATTACATGTCAGAACACGATCAAGTAATTTCAGAAAAACTAGGTTTTGTACTTTGTGGAGGAGATTTATCAGAAAACACCTTAGTTTCAGAACAATATTTATTAGATCTTGAAAGAAAAGCCTTTGTAGAATTGTGTCAACAAAGAAAAACTTTGGAGCGCCTTGAAAGTTTAGTTAAGAGTGGGAAAATACTTCGAAATTAGACATCAGACTAAAGATGTTAGACATTAGACGTAGGACTAGTTAAATTTTAGAAAAAATACTTTTATGACACACAATTTTAGAGAATTAAATATCTGGAAAAATTCAATTGAATTGACAAAAGAAATTTATCTTTTAAGTAATATTTTACCTGATGATGAAAAATACGGCCTAAAAAGTCAGATAAGAAGATGTTCTTCTTCAATTCCATCAAATATTGCAGAAGGTTCAGGGCGCTCAACTATTAAGGATTTTCAAAATTTCTTAAATATTAGTCTTGGATCTTCCTATGAATTAGAAACCCAATTAGTTTTAATTAATTTACTTTTTGGAATTAATATTGATGAAATTGTATTGAAAATTAATGAATTACAATGAATGATTAAAGGTTTCAAAAAGTCTTTGGAAAAATAAAAAAATATCGACATTGTCTAATGTCTAAAATCTAATATCTTATGTCTAATAAAGCATACATAGTTGCGGGTTTCCGCTCAGCAGTTGGAAAAGCAAACAAAGGAGGATTTCGTTTTCTTCGTCCAGATGATTTAGCAGCAGATGTTATTAAACATTTGATGGCACAATTTCCACAATTGGATCCAACGCGTGTGGAAGATGTTATTGTTGGGAATGCCATGCCCGAATCCGAACAAGGTTTAAACATGGGACGTTTAATTTCTCTAATGGGAATGAATACGGACAAAGTTCCAGGAATGACTGTCAATCGTTATTGCTCGTCAGGATTGGAAACCATTGCAATTGCAACTGCGAAAATTGAAAATGGAATCGCTGATTGCATCATTGCAGGTGGAGCAGAATCCATGTCCATGATTCCGATGGGAGGTTGGAGAGTTGTTCCAAATCCAAAAGTTGGGAAACAAAATCCAACGTGGTATTGGGGAATGGGTTTAACAGCAGAAGCTGTAGCCAAACAATTTAATATTTCTAGAGAAGATCAAGATATTTTCGCATTAAAATCTCATGAAAAAGCAATTTCTGCAATAAAATCCGGAAGATTTATAGAGGATATTGTGCCAATTACAGTTGAAAATATTTTCTTAGATGAAAATGAAAAAAGACAGGTAAAATCTTATATTGTTGATACAGACGAAGGTCCTAGAGCGAGTACAATTGAAGCCTTAAATGCTTTGAAACCAGTTTTCGCAAATGGTGGAAGTGTAACAGCTGGAAATTCTTCTCAAACTTCTGATGGAGCAGCATTTGTGTTGGTGATGTCAGAAAAAATGGTCAAAGAATTGAACATCGAACCAATCGCAAGATTAGTAAGTTATGCAGTTGTTGGTGTAGAACCAAGAATCATGGGAATTGGACCAGTTGATGCCATTCCAAAAGCGATAAAAATGGCTGGTTTAAAACAAAATGACATCAATTTATTTGAATTAAACGAAGCTTTTGCCTCACAATCTTTGGCGGTAACAAGAGAATTACAAATCAACCCAGAAATCGTAAATGTGAATGGTGGAGCAATTGCTTTGGGTCATCCACTTGGTTGCTCTGGCGCAAAATTATCAGTTCAAATGATGAACGAATTGAAAAAACGTGGCGAAAAATATGGAGTTGTGACTATGTGCGTTGGAACAGGACAGGGTGCTGCTGGGGTTATTGAGATGATGTGAAAACAAGAAAATATACAATAGAATTTAGACAAAGGACTTTGAGTGAAATTTTCTGAAAGTTTTTAGTTTCATAAAAAAGACATTTTGGAATTAAGGTATAAATGTTATATTTGATAAAAAACAAGTCGCATAAACTTAGACCTATCCACCTTGATTTGGATGTATTAGAGACAGTTTATGAGACATATAAGTAAGTTGAACTAAACCGCAAGCGGTAATCACACAAACCAAAAGAATGATAAATTTAGAGTACAAACTTTAAATTTTATCAAATGAAAAATCATTCAATTTTAGTAGAGCGTTTCATTAAAGAGCTCGAACTACGTAATT
>CAMBRH010000240.1 GCA_945870115.1 Chitinophaga pinensis
GCTGAGGATTTAGATAAGCTTGAAAAGGGGGAATTTGTCTCCGAGAAAACAGATTTCAGTACTAATAAATTTAAATTTAGCATCAATGAAAATGGAAAAATATTATCGATAAAAAAGAAAGAAAGTATTGAATTTAAAATTGAAAAAAAATACTCAAATGAAGAGAATTTATTAAATGAATTCAATAATAATCTCGAAACTCAAAAATGTGAACAAATTTCATTAATAACTTTGAATAATAAATTTGAAAAAATTTTAGAACGAAAAATCGGAGAAAAATTAAAAATTGAATGTTTTTGTGAAAAAAAATGAATTCCTTAGATAGAATAAATATTGTCCAAAAAATTAATTCAGGAGGAACTGCAAATGTTTTTCTGGCTATTGATATGGATACGGGTTTTCCTGTAGCTGTGAAAGAGCTATTGCCTGGACATTTTAAAAATCTATTTGTAAAGCAAAAATTTAAAGAAGAAGCAAATCACTATCTTTATTTAAATCATCCAAACATTGTTAAATTAAATAATTACATTGAAAAAGAAAATTCTGTTTATTTATTAATGGAATACATAGAAGGTAAAAATCTTTTTGATTATATGAGCAAAGTCACAGGACCAATGCCAATTCAAAATGTTGCTTTGTTTGTAAGTGAAATCCTAGAAGCTTTGATATATGTTCATAATCAAGGTTTAGCTCATTTGGATATTAAACCATCCAATATTATGTTATCTTCAAACGATCAAATTAAATTGATAGATTTTGGGATATCAGATGCTAAAAATACAGTAAAAAACGAGACCATTACAGGTACACCTTCTTATATGAGCCCTGAACAGATTGAAGGATTAAATGTAGATTTTCGATCTGACATTTATTCGCTAGGAATAACGATGTATGAGCTAATAACTGGTTATTTGCCATTTAAAGAGGCAAAATCAAGAGATGAACTTTTTACTCTTATCAAGGCAGGAAAAATACCTCTAATAAAATCTGTTCACCATTTTGATAAGATTCTTGAAGAAAAAGTTAATTTTATTATTCAAAAAGCTTGTCAAAAAAAGCCTGAACTACGATTTCAATCTTGTGAAGAATTTCAAAAATTTATAAAAGAATTGTTATGAATCATCGATTAATAAAAGTTGGTCGTTCTCAAGAAAACGATATTGTCATTTCAGATGCAAGTGTGTCGAAGTTTCATCTTGAGTTGTTTTTTGACGGAGAGGGCAATGCTTTTTTAACGGATAAAAATTCGACAAACGGAACTTTTGTTAATGGATTGAAAATAAATGGTTCTGTTCAATTATCGGAATTTGATATTGTTAAAGCTGGGAATAGTGAGCCTATCAAATGGAAGGAATTTATTATGTCTAAACCTGCTATCATAGAACAAGAAAATTTTAAAAAAGATTTTAACAACGATTTGGTCTCTAAAAAGAAATCACCAATTAAAACGATAATTGTAACAATTGGTGTAAGTTTAAGTATACTTATACTGTTTTTTATTTTAAATGAATATGTATTTGATAGTAAACCTGAGATAATTGATCCCAATAAACCTAATGATTCAGAATCGCAACAACCTGAAAAACTAGACAAAAAAGAAAATAAAACTATTGAATACGATTACAGTTGCTTAAAGGACGAAAAAGATATGGGATCCACTAAAATTACAGAAATTTTTGGAAATATTGAATCTGAAAGTATGAAAACATTTGGAGGTGAAGTATCTATGCAAGATGAGTATGAAGTGGGGGATGATTTATTAAAGGATTGTCGAAATAAATATGACTTTATTGAAAAAGGAGATAAATATAAAAATTTAGAAACTATTTTAAGAAGATTAGCTAAAGAATTAAAAAATCCAGTCGGGTATAGGTATTCCATTTATTTAATAAAAAGTGAAGAATTGAATGCTTTTACGGCTGGTGCGAAGATTTTTGTTACAACAACTATGTACGACTTTTGCAAATCGAATGATGAATTAGCTTGTATAATCGGTCATGAGATTAATCACAATGAGTTGGGACACATTAAAGAACAATTGCAGAAAGAACAAATTCTTGGCAAAGAAGGTGCTGCATTAAATACTATGCTTACTATTTCATTTGGTCAGAAAAAAGAATTAGCTTGTGATTTACATGGAATTGATTTGGTAATTGCTGCAGGATATAATGGATGTGTGAATATAAATCTTTGGAAAAGAATGAAAACTGAATCGAACGAAGGAGCATTTGACCCTTTAGATAACCTTTTTAGATCTCATCCATATTCTGATAAAAGAGGATCTTGCTCTGCCAATCACATTAAAAATAATTATGGATTTGATTGTGTTACAAAATAAAGTAAAGTTATGAAGGAACTATTTTTTTTAATCTTTTTGGTTGCAGTCGCTAATTCAATTGCTCAAACAAAAACAGAAATTAAGTATGATTTTTCCTGTCTTGATTCAGATGGCTCATCAACTGTCACGAATGTATTTGGGGATTTAGAAAAAGACATGCTAAATAATTTTGGTTTAGCTGTTTCCATCGAGGAAGAGGAAAAGATTGGAGAAATTGTTTTCAAAGAATGTGAGAAAGAATTTAAATTCATTAAACTTGGGAAAGAAATTGAAAATTTAAAAAGTATTTTAAAAAAACTAGCAAAAAATATTGATAAGCCAAAAGGATTTAAGTATGAAATTTTTTTGCTAGATACAACAATGCTAAATGCTTTCACTGTCGGGGGAAAAATATTTTTCACCACTGAAATGTATCGTTTTTGCAAATCAAACGACGAAATCGCTGCTATTATTGGACATGAGATTTACCACAATGAATTGGGACATATTGCAGATCAGATTAAAAGAGAAAAAACTGCTAATTCTTTTTTTGGTGAGCAAATTGGAAGTATTAGTTCATTTTTAGGAAAAATATTGACAACTCCTTTCAATCAAAAAAATGAAGCACATTGTGATTTAACTGGCACTGATTTGATAAATAAGGCAGGATTTAAACCGTGTAGCACAGTTGTTTTGTGGAATAGAATGAAAGAGAAAGAAGGTCAATATAATGAAATTGAAAACATTTTTAATTCCCATCCTTATTCAGGTAAAAGGGCTGTTTGCACGAGTGAACATTTGAAAATAAATTACTCAATTATTTGTGAAGAATGAAAGTAATAAAATCAAAACCTTTTATTATCATTTTTACTTTCCTTGTTTTTGGATTTATAACTTCACAAACAATAAAGTATCCGCAATTTGAAAAATTAAATTCATTTAATCTAAACTCTTTAGAAAATGGTTCTTTAAAAGCGGATGTTTCAATTTTGGTTAGAAATGAAAATTGGTTTTCTTTCAATACAAAAGAATTAAAATTACAAATTTGCTATCATGAAAAAATCATTGCTGTCGGTACAAGTTTGGAAAGTCAAAAATTTGATAAAAAATCATCATTTATCTTGCCTGTTTCACTAAATTTCTATTTAGATTCTTTAGGTGAAGATTTTCGTGATATTTTATCCAAAGATTCAATTCTATTAGATGTAAAAGTAAATGGAAAGTTTACTTTTTTAAATGTTAAGTCGAGTGCAGTAATTCAAAGTTGGATTAAAACCAATGATATTGTTGATGCAATTGTTCAAAAAACGATGGGAGAGGAGGGTATTCAGCTTGAATCAACAAAAATAATTGATTTAGGGATAAAGAACACAGACATTCAATTGAATACAAAAATCAAAAATAAATTTCCTTTTGAATTGAAAATAGTAAATCTAAATTATTCAGTTTACGCAGATGAAGCTAAGACTTTCAAAATTGCAAAATCATATGTAGATATTAATAAGATTGTATTGAAAGATTCGGAAGAAATTATTTCAACCATCGTTCAAATAAATAATTTGGAGGCTTCCATTTCGGGTATTTCAAAAATTTTTGGGAGAAAAGTAGATTATTTTATAAGTGGTTATGCCCTAGTTGAAATCGATAATAAAGAATTGAAAATTCCTATTGAACAGCACATTATTTTAAATCCCTTTACAAAAACAATTACAATAATCGATTGATATGAACATAAATTCAGATAAGATTAGAATTGGTTTTGTAAAAGGAAATCAATTATTGAAAAAAGTAGCATTCATAAAAAGTAATCCTAAATCAATTGTAGTTGGTAGAGGAGATTCCTGCGATGTAATAATTAGTGAATCTGCTATTTCAAGTCAACATGCTCAATTGATAAGTGATAGAAATGGAGATATTTTTATCATGGATTTGAATAGTACAAATGGAACATTTATCAATGATAAAAAAATTGAATCAAATGTTCCACATAGAATTTCAGGGAATGAAAAAATAAGGTTGGCTGTAACGAATGAAGTTCAAATTGTTTTTAATCCAGACAATTATTCTCCGGCACAAGCAACTCCGCAACCAGGTAATAATTCTGGTGCTAGTTTTTCGACTACGAATATTATTGATAAATTCAAAAATAAAAGTATCATAACAATTGGGCGAAGTTCTAAGTGCGATGTTGTTATAGATCACAGCTCAATCAGTCGTGAACATGCATCCATTGAAAAAAAAGGCAATAGCATCTATATTCTTAAAGATTTGGACTCCTTAAATGGAACTTTTTTAAATGGAAAAAGAATAGTATCTAGTACAAAAATAGGAGAAAATGATTCCATTTTTATTGGTCGTTACAAATTAAGCCTTGTTGGCAAAGCAAGAGATTTATCCACTGAAGTGGCCATACGAGCACAAAGAATTGTGAAGCAATTTTCAAATGGTAAAGTTGGATTACATCAATGTTCGTTCGAAATACCAGCAAAAACCTTAATGGCCGTTATGGGGCCTTCAGGTTGTGGAAAATCGACTTTATTAAAAGCTTTAAATGGAGATTC
The DNA here is from genome assembly GCA_945870115.1 of Chitinophaga pinensis. Lineage (GTDB taxonomy): Bacteria > Bacteroidota > Bacteroidia > Flavobacteriales_D > Crocinitomicaceae > M2408. The sequence continues at coordinate 4,879 of CAMBRH010000240.1, forward strand.
ACCGCCGTCACAAGGTAAAGTGTTTATTAGTGGATTGGATCTAAATCTCCAATATGATTATTTAAAAACTCAAATAGGTTATGTTCCGCAGGATGATATTGTTCATCGAGAACTTACGGTTGAGCAATCACTCTTTTATGCTGCTAAATTAAGATTAGAAAAAGCATCAAAAGAAGTTATACGGGCAAAAGTTGAAAAGTCCTTAACTGATTTAAATATCCAGGAAATTCGTAAAGAACTTGTTCAAAAAATAAGTGGAGGACAAAGAAAGAGGGTTTCAATTGCGGTTGAAATTTTAACAGACCCACTAATTTTATTTTTGGATGAACCTACATCTCCCTTAGACCCGCAAACGATAGAAGAGTTTTTAGGGATACTGAGAAAATTAGCCAATAATGGAACTACGGTGATAATGGTGACACATAAGCCTGAGGACCTCAATTATATGGATTCTGTTATTTTTATGGCGGAAGGTGGTCATTTAGTATATAAGGATGATGCGCATAAGTATTTATCTTATTTTAATGTTGATGACACTGTAAAGGTTTATTCCACCTTAGTTAAAGAAAAAGCAAAACCATGGATAGATAAATACAAGCAAAACCATCCCGT
>CAMBRH010000241.1 GCA_945870115.1 Chitinophaga pinensis
TACAGAAAGAAAATTCATTCAAGATTATGATTCAGTAATCATGCGAGGATATTGTGAAAATGAAGGCGTTAGAATTGGATTTGGTGAAGTGAGAGGCAAGATTTTACCAGCTAAATGAGTTTTTAAGTACTTCAGGTTTTGAAAACTAAATCTTAGATAAGTAAAAATGAATTTAGAGTCATTAGTGGATTAATTTGAATAACATTTTTTTATTTTGACCACTTAGAAGCTTAGAAAACTTAGATTATTTTAGAATAAATTTTTATCTTTGATAAAAATTCAACTCATGACAAAGAAAAGTATTAACTCATTAGCATATAAAGTGTTGGGCTGTGTGATTGAAGTTCATAAAAATATTGGACCAGGTTTGCTAGAAAGTGTTTATCATAAATGTTTGGTACATGAGTTAGAATTGAAAGATATTTCTTTTGTTTCTGAAAAAGTAGTACCAATTAAATATAAAAACATTTTACTTGAAACCGAACTCAGGTGCGATTTATTTATCGAGAATTCTATTGTATTGGAATTAAAGTCAGTAAAAGAATTTCATCCAATTTATGATGCGCAATTACTAACATATATGAAATTGCTTGAAGCCCCAAAAGGACTTTTAATTAATTTTAATTGTTATAATATTTTTGAAGACGGTCAAAAAGCATTTATTAATAACTTTTTCACTAAATTAGATGATTAATTTGACGAAATTTAATTTGAAAAATTATAAATCGACACTCTTATGTTTTCTAAGCTTCTAAGCGGTAAAAAAAGAATTAATATTAAAACTTTAATTTATTTTACATGCTTTAAAATTTAATATAACTTTATCTAAGTTTTTAAAAATTTAAGTGATAATAAATAAAAATAAGCTAATTTTATACTCATTATCAAAAATCGAATGACAGAAATCGACCTAGAAAAAGAAAGAATTGAAATACTTAACGCTTTTAAAGGACTTCTAAGAGCAACAAAAGACCGTACGCGAGAAAATACGAAACTCATTCGTAAAGCTTTTGACGTTGCTGTTGATGCTCACAAAGATGTTAGACGAAAATCTGGTGAACCATATATTTACCATCCTATTGCTGTTGCTCGTATTTGTGCAGAAGAAATCGGACTTGGAACCACAAGCGTTGTATGCGCATTGCTTCACGATACAGTAGAAGACACGCACATAACTTTACAGGATATTGAAGATTTATTCGGAGAAAAACCTCGCAGAATAATAGATGGATTAACAAAAATTCCAGAAGTTTTTGACGAAAACGCTTCTATTCAAGCGGAAAATTTTAGAAAAATGATTTTAACTATTTCTGACGATATCAGAGTGGTTTTAATTAAGCTGGCGGATAGACTTCATAATATGAGGACTTTAGGAAGTATGGCAGCAGAAAAGCGCTTAAAAATTGCTTCCGAAACAAAATTTTTGTATGCTCCGCTTGCACACCGTTTGGGGCTATATTCCATTAAAAGCGAATTAGAAGATTTAGCATTCAAGCATACAGAACCAGAAGTTTACCAGCAAATTGAGAATAACTTAAAATCAACGCAAGATGTAAGGAATCGCTTTATTAGACGATTTGTCAATCCGATTCGAGAAGCTTTATTACATGAAGGGTATATTTTTGATATCAAAGCTAGAACAAAATCTATTTCTTCCATTTGGAGAAAAATGCAAACGAAAGGAATTCCTTTTGAAGAAGTTTATGATTTATTTGCCATTCGAGTTATTGTAGATACACCTGTTGAACTTGAAAAACCTGATTGCTGGAGGATTTATAGTTTAGTGACCGATTTTTATCAACCAAGTCCAGACCGATTACGAGATTGGATTTCGACTCCTCGTGCGAATGGTTATGAATCGCTTCACACAACGGTAATGTCACCTCAAGGAAAATGGGTAGAAGTTCAAATTCGTTCCAAACGAATGGATGAAATTGCAGAAAAAGGGCTTGCTGCTCATTATAAATATAAGGAGGAAAAGGGTGAAGATTCAAAATTTGACCGTTGGTTAGTTGAGATTCGTGAGTTAATGGAAAATCCTGATTTAAGTGCGATGGATTTTGTTAATGAATTCAAAATGAATTTGTTTTCGGAAGAAATATATGTATTTACACCAAAAGGAGATTTGAGAGTTTTGCCCCACGATGCCACTATTTTAGATTTCGCCTATGATATTCATACCGAAATAGGTAGCAAATGTATCGGTGCAAAAGTGAATAATAAATTAGTGCCTTTGAGTTATCAACTTCAGAATGGAGATCAAGTTGAAATTATTACATCTGCAAAACAAAAACCAGTTGATGAATGGTTGAAATTTGTCACTTCAGCGAGAGCAAAACAAAAAATAAAAACAGCATTATTCGAAGAAAAGAAAATCATTTCCTTTGATGGAAAAGAAACCTTAGAAAGAAAATTAAAGCAATTTAATATCAAATCTACTTCCGAAAATATTGCGGTTTTAGAAAAATATTTTGGCTATGCAAGTGCACAAGATTTATATTTTAGAGTTGCAAAGGGAAAAGTTGATTTAGCAAAAATCCGTGAAATTGAAAATCACAACGGAAATTTATCTTTAGAGAAAAAAGGTAGTAATGTTCCAAAAGATAAACACGAATTAGATGTTTATCCAAAAATAAATAAGCAAGAAGATGTACTTATTATAGGAGAAGATTTTAAAAATATCCAATATCGTTTAGCAAAATGCTGTAATCCAATTCCCGGAGATGAGGTTTTTGGTTTCATCACAATCAATGAAGGAATAAAAATTCATCGAAATAATTGTGCCAATGCGGAACATTTGATGTCAAAAATGGCGTATCGATTAGTTAAAACAAAGTGGAAAAAGCAAGAATTGAAAGCACATTTAGCTTCTATTAGATTAATTGGTATTGATAATGTTGGAATTGTTAATAAAATTACAGAAATCATTTCAAATCAACATAATGTGGATATGAAATCAATTTTCTTTGAAGCAAATGATGGAATTTTTGAAGGAAGGATAAAAGTGTTGGTTTACGATAAGGAACATTTGGAACAATTGACAAATAATTTTGAATTAATTGAAGGAGTGAAAAGAGTTGAAAGATGGGATTCGCAAGATGAAGAAACGATTCAATGAGTGATAAATTATGAATTATGAGTTATGAGTTATGAGTTTTCTGCTACTCATTTATACATCGAAGTCAAAAATAATCCTAAAAAATAGTTGACATAATTCAGTGGAAATTGACATTAATTAGTCTTATGTCTTTTTTCTAAGAGCGAAGCGGTTCTATAAGTCTGAAAAATATTTTGTTATTTTTTAGTAAAAAATGAAAATTGTATTCAATTAATCAGTATTCTTGTAAAAAAATATAATAGAAACTATGAAAGCAATGTTATTTATTTTATTGACATTTGGAATGTCGGTAGTAAGTTTTTCTCAAGAGAAAACAAAAAAAACGAAAAAAGTAAAATCTGCAATTACTTTTAAAACAATGGTTATTGAAAGAAATGGCATTGAATATGGTGCAGATGAAACTTTTACATTTGAATTTAAAAACACTGGTAAAGCACCAATTTTAGTGACAAATGTTGCAACATCTTGTGGTTGTACAACTGCTAAAAAACCTGAAGAACCAATTAAACCAGGTAAAACAGGAGTTATCGCAGTGAAATACGATACAAAAAGAGTTGGTAATTTCACAAAAGAAATTACAATTACGACAAATGTGCAAACAGAACCAATTAAATTAACAATTAAAGGTACAGTTAATCCAGAAAAAACTGTTGAGCCTGTTAAAACAAATTAATTAGATAAAATAAGATAGAAGTCCTTTATCAATAATTTGGTAAAGGACTTTGTTTTTTTGCAAAAGATAATCTAAAATTAAGGGTGAATTTTAAATATATTTCACAATTTACTTTGATTTTAAGAAATTATCAGTATCTTTGCATTCCGAATTTTGAAATAAAACGCAATTAAAGTATAAATAGTCATGAAAAGAACGTTTCAACCCTCTGTAAGAAAGAGAAAAAATAAACATGGTTTCCGTAGTAGAATGGCAACGAAAAATGGTCGTAAGGTCATTGCAGCTCGTCGTCGTAAAGGTAGAAAAAAAGTAACTGTTTCTAGCGAATCGAACCACAAACGTTAATTTTTGTTGACTTTAATAATATTAAGGGCTGTTCGTTATTTGACGGATAGCCTTTTTTGATTTGTTAAATTTTCACAATAATACAGCGTCATTTAAACATAAATGAAAAAAGAATGTTATATTTATATTCATTCTAAATTAAAAAAATAAAAATATGGGACGTCCTCCTTCAAAACCAGCGAGATTGAAAGACGGTTTTTACATCGAAGTAAAAAACTCTGGGTCAAGTGCAATAATTTTAAGAAGAGATACACGCGAACAAATGATGATTGCTGCTACTGAATACGGTAGAAGTAAACAAGTAACTGTTCTTGGTGAATTGAAAAACGATAAATGGATTTAATTAACTTTATCTAATATAATTTTAAAATATATAATTCTCAATGTTTCATTGGGAATTTTTTTTTGATTTAAAATTGAAATAAAAATTACTACTTTTACAAAACAAGATTTAATTTATGTTATCCAAAAAATCAAAATACGCGATTAAAGCATTGGTTTGTATTGCTAAAAATTACAGCAATAATGTTCCAATGAAAATTTCACAAATTTCTGAAAGTGAAAAAATTCCTCGTAAATTTTTGGAAACAATCCTAGTTGAATTGCGAAATAGCGGCTACGTTCACAGTAAAATGGGAGCTCATGGTGGATATTATCTTGCGAAACATCCCGACGAGATCGTTTTAACTCAAATCATCAGACTTTCAGGTGGACCTTTGGCTTTACTACCTTGTGTAAGTTTGAATTTTTATGAAAAATGCGAAGAATGTGTTAATGAACCAACTTGTAGCCTTAGAGAAGTTGCTCAGGAAGTACGTGATGCAACAATTCGTATTTTATCCAAAACAAGTCTTTCTGACTTAATCGAAAGAGAAATCAAATTAATTGAAAAAATAGGTATTTAAATTTTTATTTTTAAATAATGTCCCACTAAAAATATAGGATTAATATTTTATTTTCAAATATTATTTGGTTTTATCATTTTAATGTATTTATTTTGCACTCAAATTTACAAGTCCTATAATTTTAGTAGTACTTAATTTTAATTAAAAACTTAAAATATATATTGGAATGGCAACTTTTAGAGAAGGAATTGAAAATTTAAAATTATCTCCTACTAAAACCATAGTAGAAAAAGATATTCTTGATTTAGGCTATAAAATTCAAGCCTTTAAAGAAGGGAAAATAAACGAAGATAAATTTAAAGCCTTGCGCTTAGCACGTGGAGTTTATGGACAACGCCAACAAGGAGTTCAAATGATTCGAATCAAATTGCCATTCGGAAAAGTTACAAGCAAGCAATTGAGAAGAATTTCCGATGTTGCAGATGAATA
>CAMBRH010000242.1 GCA_945870115.1 Chitinophaga pinensis
ACTGCAAGATTCAAAAGTCAAGACTATGATTTAGGTCTTGGCTTTTGTGTCTTAAAATCTTGTAGTCTTTAAAAAAAGTAGTTATTCATTTATTCGAGTAACTGCTTTTTTGCTTTATTTATTTAAGTATTCATTTCAAAATATCAAAGATGCAACAGGAATGGTATAGCAGTCTTATATTCAAGGGAAATTTGAGGATTAATATTAGATATTAGGACTTTAAGATATTAGGATATTAAGACTTTGATTCATGTTTTGAATTGTAAACCTTTTTCGATGAAGCTTAGCAAACGAAATTAGAAGCATAAAATATTTATCCAATCAATTGACTATACAAAGCCTGATTATCATTCAAGTATTCATACGAAAAATTTAACTCTTTGAGTTTTTCGCAAATAATTTTAAAACCTTCTTTGTTTTTAAGTTCAATTCCAACTACTGCTGGCCCGCTTTCTCTGTTGTTTTTCTTTGAGAATTGGAAATAAGTAATGTCATCTTCAGGACCAACAACAAATGTCACAAAATCTCTCAATGCTCCTGGACGTTGCGGAAATTGAATTAAAAAATAATGTTTTAGTCCTTCATAAAACAAAGATCTTTCTTTAATTTCTTCCGTTCTAGTGATATCATTATTGCTTCCACTCACAATGCAAACAACATTTTTATTTCTAATTTCTTCTTGGTAAAAATCCAAAGCAGCGATTGTTAAAGCTCCAGCAGGCTCAACAACCATTGCTTCTTCGTTGTATAAATTTAAAATCGTTGTACACACTTTTCCTTCAGGAACAGAAATCACTTCATGCAAATTATCTTTGCAAATTTCAAAAGTTAAATCACCAACACGCTTTACAGCTGCGCCATCAACAAATTTATCGATGTGTTCAAGCGTTGTATTTATTCCATTTTTTATGGAGGTTTTCATAGAACTTGCTCCTTCAGGTTCAACTCCAATTATTTTAGTGTTTGGACTTAAATGCTTAAAAACAGAACTAAGTCCAGCGGCTAAACCTCCGCCTCCTATTGGTACAAATAAATAATCGATTTGGATTTTTATGTCGTCTAAAATTTCTAAACCAACAGTTCCCTGTCCTGCAATAACTTTTTCATCATCAAATGGATGAATAAATTCATACATGTTGTCAATCGAAAATTGTTTCGCTTCTTTAAAGGCATCATCAAAAGTATCACCAATTAAAATAATTTCTACAGAATCCTTTCCAAATAATTCAACTTGCTTAATTTTTTGCCTTGGAGTTGTTGCAGGCATAAAAATTACACCTTTTATTCCTAACGTTTTACAAGATAAAGCAACACCTTGTGCATGATTTCCAGCACTGGCGCATACAATTCCTAACGCTTTTTGATTTTCATTTAGACTTGAAATTTTTGTATAAGCTCCTCTTATTTTATAGGAACGAACAACTTGTAAATCTTCCCTTTTCAAGAAAATTGTTGCATTATATTTATCAGACAAATTAAAATTTTGTGAACAAGGTGTTTTTATAATTACCTTTTCTAAATTTAGTGCAGCTGATTTTATTGTTTCAAGAGAAATCATTAATGGTGCTTTTTTTAAGAATTTATTGTTTTCATATCGGTCATCGCTTTTCGCAAAACTAAGCCAATTTTTTCGATTTCGTGAGAACGAATAGCATGATTTACAGCAATAATTGTTTTATTATCAACAAAATTAGTCAAGGATTTATTGAAATTTTCACCAATTAATGAAACATCAATTTTTTTCATAAAATCAGCTAAAAGCGGTTTGCAAGCATGATCAAATAAATAGCAACCATATTCTGCCGTGTCTGAAATTACTTTATTCATTTCATACAATTTTTTTCTAGCCACAGTATTTGCAATCAATGGAAGTTCATGTAAAGATTCATAATAGGCTGATTCTTCTTTAATTCCTGTTTCTACCATAATTTCATAAGCCAATTCAACACCAGCTTTCACAAAAGCAACCATCAACAAACCATTGTCAAAAAATTCTTGTTCAGCTATTTTCGCTGTAGAATCCGTTTTTTCAAATGTTGTTTCTGCAGTTTGTTCTCTCCATGTTAATAATTTTTTATCATTATTTTCCCAATCTTCCATCATTGATTTAGAAAATTCTCCACTCATGATATCGTCTTGGTGTTTTTCAAAAAGAGGTTTTAGAATTTTTTTTAATTCATTTGAAATCTCATTTCCTTTGATTTTCGCAGGATTTGAAAGTCTATCCATCATTGCAGTAATTCCACCATGTTTTAAAGCTTCGGTAATAACTTCCCAACCATGTTGAACCAAAGTTGCAGCATAATTTTGTTGAATTCCAAGTTCAATCATTTTATCGAAACAAAGAATAGATGCAGCCTGAAGAACACCACATAAAATTGTTTGTTCTCCCATTAAATCTGATTTCACTTCAGCCACAAATGACGATTTCAAAACTCCAGCTTTATGTCCGCCAGTTCCAACAGCATAAGCTTTAGCCAATTCCCAACCTTTACCTTCAGGATCATTTTCTGGGTGAACAGCAATTAATGTTGGTACTCCAAAACCACGTTTATATTCTTCTCTAACTTCTGTTCCAGGACATTTTGGTGCAACCATTATCACAGTTAAATCTTTTCGTACTTCCATTCCCTCTTCCACAATGTTGAATCCGTGTGAATACGATAAAGTTGCGCCGTTTTTCATTAAAGGCATGATTTCATTTACAACTTGTGTGTGTTGTTTGTCTGGCGTTAAATTAATTACCAAATCTGCGCTTGGAATTAATTCTGAATAAGTTCCGACAAAAAATCCATTTTCAGTAGCATTTTTCCAAGAAGTTCTTTTCGTATCTATTGCTTCTTTTCTCAAAGTGTAAGAAATATCTAAACCTGAATCTCTTAAGTTTAATCCTTGATTTAAACCTTGAGCTCCACAACCAACTATAACAATTTTTTTACCAAGTAATGCATTTACACCATCCAAAAACTGGTTTTTATCCATGAATTCACACGTTCCTAATTGTTTTAATTGTTCTCTTAAAGATAATTTATTGAAGTAATTTTCCATTTTGTTTGTTTTTTGAATTACCAATTTGCCTCCAGAAATGCTATTTAACTTGTTTTTGTTATGGTTTTTAAACAAAAACACACACCAAAAACTAATCAATTTTAAGTTTTTACGACGGATGTAATCCGTCGTTACAAACATTTGATACCTACGGCATCATGACGTAAGTAAAAAAATCAATTTAATATTTTAAATCAATTTAGTTTGGGAAGCATCTAGGTATTTCATGTTTTTTATAATATTCCTGCTTTTAAATCTGATATATGATCTACTAAAGTTTTCATTGGTTTTGTTATTGCTACTCTTCCAGAGCGAACAAATTCTAACAATCCATAAGGTTTTAATTCGTTAAAAAGTAGCTTAAGTTCTTCTGGTCTTCCGGTTTTTTCAAGAACAACAAACTCTTTTTCCATTGTCAAAACTCGAATATGATGCGCTCGAATCGTTCTTTCAACTCCACCTTCTTGAATAAAATATTCAGTTGGAATTTTAAACAAGGCTATTTCTTGGTAAACAACCTCATCATCCGTATGATAAAATGCCTTTAAAACTTCCACTTGTTTTTCAATTTGAGCAACAACTTTTTGAACTAATTCATGACTGATATTAACAACAATTGTGTAGCGATGAACGCCATCCATTTCTGATTGCGAAGCCGTAATACTTTCAATATTAATGTGTCTTCGAGTGAAAATAATTGTGATTCTATTCAACATTCCAACTGTATTTTCAGTGAAGATTGATATGTTATATGTTTGACTCATATTCTTTTAGTTTAATCTGATTTCTGAAACGGATGCACCTGTTTCCACCATTGGGAATACATTTTCTTCTTTTTCTACAATCACCTCTAATAAAAATGCTTTTGGGTGATTTAACATTGTCTGGAGAGAAGCACGTAATTGACTACGATTATTAATTTTTAAAGCTGTGATTTCGTATCCTTCAGCAATTTTTGTGAAATTTGGATTTACAATTTCAGTGAATGAGTATCTTTTATCAAAATATAATTGTTGCCATTGTCTAACCATTCCTAAGAAATTATTATTCAAAATCATGATTTTTATATCAATGTTGAATTGAAGAATCGTTCCAAGCTCTTGAATAGTCATTTGAAAACCTCCGTCTCCAATAATTGCCACAACGGTTTGACTTGGATCTCCTAATTTCGCACCAATTGCAGCTGGTAAAGCAAATCCCATTGTGCCTAAACCTCCAGAAGTAATGTTGGCGTTGGTTCTTTGGTATTCATAATAACGTGAGGTAATCATTTGATGCTGACCAACATCTGAAACAATTGTTGCTTTTCCTTGTGTTTTATTAGAAAGCATTCTCACAACTTCAGCCATTCTTAAATGGTCGTCAGAAGGTTCAATTGCATCTTTGATTATTTTGTCATATTCTTCATTTTCCAATACTTTAAATTCATTTCTCCACAGACGGTGTTCCTTTTTCAAAACTAATTTGGTAAGTTCAGATAACCCTTCCTTTGCGTCAGCATGAATGCAAAATTCTGCTTTTACAATTTTATTGAATTCTGAAGAATCAATGTCCATGTGGATTACTTTTGCTTGTTTCGCATAGCGAGAAACATCACCTGTTACGCGATCATCAAAACGCATTCCAACAGCTATTAAAACATCACATTCATTTGTTAGAACATTAGGTGCATAATTTCCATGCATTCCTAAATAACCTACATATAAAGGATGATTTGTTGGAAATGCTCCAAGTCCTAAAAGAGTTGATGCCACAGGAATTCCAGATTTTTCTGCAAACTCTAAAAATTCTTGTTCTGCTGAAGATAAAATAACTCCTTGTCCAACAAGAATGTATGGTTTTTTAGCAGCATTTATCAATCGAGCTGCTTTTTCAATCGCAAAATGATTCAGAGTAGGTTTTGGAAAATAACTTCTGATTTCTTCGCACTTTTTATACAAAAATTCCGTCATTCCAAATTGAGCATCTTTAGTAATATCTACTAAAACTGGTCCAGGTCTTCCGCTTTTTGCAATGTAAAATGCTTTAGCAATCGCTGGAGCAATTTCATCAGCGTTTGTTACTTGAATATTCCATTTTGTAACTGGCATAGAAATTCCAATAACATCTGTTTCTTGAAAAGCATCCGTTCCTAATAAATGAGAAGCAACTTGGCCTGTGATACATACAACTGGTGTAGAATCGATCATTGCATCGGCTAAACCGGTAATTAAATTTGTAGCTCCCGGACCTGAAGTCGCAAAAACAACTCCAGCTTTTTTTGACGTTCGAGCAAAACCTTGAGCGGCATGAATTGCTCCTTGTTCGTGGCGAACTAAAATGTGATTTATCGAATCTTTGAAATCATATAATGCATCATAAATAGGCATAATTGCTC
>CAMBRH010000243.1 GCA_945870115.1 Chitinophaga pinensis
TCGCAAAAATGCCACAAGAAAATAAAGCAAGAATTGATTTAATTTCAATTATTGAGCACGCAATTGTTGTTTTTAGTCAGGAAAATGAAATTAAAATAAATTTTTCAAACTCAAGTTCAAAAAGAGAGATTTTCGGTGATAAAGATTTGATTTTAAGGGTTTTCAACAATTTAATTAAAAACGCAATTCAAGCAATTCCTGAAAATAAAAAAGGGATAATTTTAATTGAAGTTTCACAAAAAAATAAATTGCTTTTAATTAAAATTGAAGACAACGGCCGTGGAATTCCCGAAAACATGTTTTCAAAAATATTCATGCCAAACTTCACCACAAAATCAACAGGAACAGGTTTAGGTTTGGCGATGGTTAAACAAATTATTACGCTTCACGAAGGCGAAATTTGGTTTGAATCAGAAGAAAATAAAACAGTCTTTTTTATTGAAATTCCTTATTTAGATTGAAAACTTAATTCTTAAATAAATTATAGTATTGACATTCAAAGAATTCGAAATTAATCTTAATTTTGTAACATGATTTTACCAGGTTCAAAAGGATGGATTTTAAAGTACATTGATTTAGTTGATAAAAACGAAATCAACTTGGATTTCATTTCCTTACCTTCAGATAAAAACCACCAAAAACACATTGTTTTCTCACAGACAGGAATTATTTTTGGTTTTCCTTCTGAATTGATTTTTGCGAAAAATACAGATCAAACACGTTGGACACTTGATGAAAAATTAACTTTTTTATTGTTTGAAAGTCATCTTTATACGTATCTTTCAAATGGTGGGACAAAAGAAAACATCAAAACGGAATTTATTGATTCGATGTTGGATTTTTATGAACACCACAGTGTAATTTCTTTTACAAAGGTTTTCACTTTTTTTCTGAAAGAATCTGCTGACGAAAAATTGGAAAAAATCTTAGAAAAAAGAACAGAAATTCGTAAAAATTTATTTGAAAATGCGATTTGGGTAAATTATTTGAGTAATACATTTGTTTATTTAGATGTAATTCTATTTGATGAATTTCTGCATACAAAAAAAACATTAGAGATTTCAAATTACAATATTTACGCTGAAAATGCACTTTATGCATTGATTTTAGCCGCCCAAGCTGATGGTAAAATAGAAATTGAAGAGAAACATATTTTTAAAGTATTTTTAGCTTCAGCAAAAATTCACGACAAGAAAAAAGATGAAATTGAGGATTTATTTTCTGCTGATATTCCATTAACAACAATATCTAAAGAAGTTTTAAAAAGTGAATTATTCAAACGCTTTATTTTAGATATTTCTGTCTTAACAATTTTTGCAAGCAATGATTCACATCCAGAAGAACTAGAATATTTGAAATTTTTGTGCACGTATTTGGATATTAACGACACGGCCTTAAATGAAACGTTGGTTCTTGTTGAAAATTTTGTAATTAAGCACAATGATAAAATATCCTTTCTTTCAAATTCCAATTCAGTTGAAAAATTATATGGAAATGTTTCCAAACGTTGGATAAAAATACTTGGTAGAAACAAAGATAAACTAGCAAAGGAATTAAAACAAAGCAAAGAATTGGTTTTTTTAATTAAAAAATCAACTACAAAGGAATTATCCAAGGAAGAGAAAGAAAAAGTGAAAACTCAATTTATGGATATTGCTAAGTCAATGCCTGCATTAGCAATTTTTTTACTTCCTGGCGGAGCTTTACTTTTGCCTTTAGTGTTGAAGATTATTCCTGATTTAATTCCTTCTTCGTTTAGAGATAATGAAATAGAATAAGAAATTATTTCACTTTCGTAAATCCTTTTTTAGAAATTTGATAGTTGTATTTTTCTGTAATATGCTCAACTTCTACCCCATCTTCATCAACCAAACAATCATATACAGAAGAAACTAAACCCCTTGAATTAATCTTTGATGTTTTAATAGTAGTAGAACCCATAGGAGCGTCTCCAGCATTTTCAGTCATAGCAAGTTGAATCGTTTCAACAACTTTTCCTTCAGTAATTATTGTTGCGAAAAAATCTGTTCCTGCAAAAAACGGACAAGCTTCGTAAGAAGAATATTCATCTTTCCACACTAGAACTGCCACAGAGTCACCAAATTCAATTCTATTTAATGCATAACAAATAGATTCTTTTGTCATGCCAATATCTAATTTATCAACGTAAGCTTGATATTTGTGGTTGATTTTTGCTTTTTCAATTTTGAAATAATCATTTAACATGTATAAATTTGGTTCATTTATTTCATCTTTTTTCAATTTGTCAGCAAACAATTTAACCTCCTCTAAAGAAAGAACATTTACCTTGTTATTTTTTGCAGAATCAGCAAAAAATTTCTCATTAAAATTATATTCCTTGGAAATCAAAGGGTATTTTTCTAAGTTTTTCTCTAGTTCAGCTGGAAATGCAATACTTTTCACAACATCTTTTTTCGCTTCATCGTCAGTTTTTTCTGGCTTTGAGGAACAAGAAAAAATTAAAGAAAGTAAAGGTAAATAAACAAAAAGCGAATTTTTCGTAATCGATTTAAACATATAAATTAAAGTTAAAATTTGCTAAGCAATGAAAACGAAATTAAATAAATTAATTGAATTTTCAATAAATATTTCAAATAATAAGAAAAATTTATTATTTTTACTTAAATGTAAATCACTATCGCATGAAAAAGTTTCAACTTATAGGACTTTTATTTATGATTTTTTTCATAAAATGCAATAGTTCTTCAAAAGAAAATAAATCATTTCCAATTGTTGATAGTAAAAAAATAGAAAATCCAAAAATAAATAAAAAACCAGAAATGGTTAAATGTAACACAAATATTAAAAGTAAAAAAACACAAAAATTAGATATAAAATCAAAAGTTCAATACTTATCTTTTGCTTTTAAAAACAAAAAAAATGATTCCATAATTCAAAAAATAAAGATTGCAGAAAACATTGTAACGTTCTTTATTCCAAACGAAAGATTTGTAGAACTTGAAAAATTTAATGATAGTGGTTTTCCTATGGAATTTTGGTCAACTGGAATGTGCTCTTTTTTTTGTTTTCCAATAGACGAATTTGAATCTAAAATTAAAATCGCTAAGAACTTGGGTTATGATGAATATGGCTTTTCATGCGAAAATTTAACGAATAAGAAAAAGGAGGAAAGGATTTTGACTAATCAACTAAAAATAGAATTTACTTCAAAGACCTCTCAAACAATAATTGACGAAATTCTTCATGAGAAAGAATTTTACGACATTCAAAAATTCACAAATATTTATACTCTTAGGATTAAGAATGGTAGTTCAAAAAATATTGTCAATCAGTTTAAAAAACTAGCTCAAAATATAAATATTGAATTTATCGATTTTTCTTATTCAAGCTGTGATTATTAAACAGAAATTAATTATAATTAATCTAAATAATTTTATGAAAACTATTTTATTATTTTTTTCCTGCTACTACTCAATTATTATTTTTTCTCAAAAATCAGATTCATTGAAAAAAAACCAACATTTTGAATTGAGTTTTGGTCAAAGCTTACAATTTATTTCAAGTTCAAAATTAAATGAAATTCACACAGAAAAATCTGTTGTTGTACCTACAAGTTCAATGTTATTTTTTGTTCAATTTAGACCACAAAAAATCATTAGAATTCCTGTATTTTTTAATCTACCAACGGAATCGAAGCAATTTTTAGTAAATGGAGAATTATTAAATGAAAAATCTTCGCCAACTTTGGGTGCTGGATTACAATTCAAACTTTTTCAAATTAAAATTGACGAAAAATCTAAAATTGAATGTGAAATTGGCCCACTGGCAAGTTTAATTTTTACAACAAATAAGTCAGTTCTTATCTCACCCATAATCGCTGGAAGAATTAGAATTATGCGTGGCGAAAATTTTGTTATGTATTTTGGTGCAAGTTATTCTTTTGGTGTGGATGCTTTTGGATTACTTTATGGAACTGGAACAATTTTTTAAACAAAAAAAATGGCTTCCATTTCTGAAAGCCATTTCTTAGTAGATTTTATTATTAAATTTTATTTAGCTAATATAATTCTTTCAGTCACATGAAAAGCATCATTGTATATTTTCACAATATACATTCCGTGATTTTTATCTGATAAATCAATTGCATCTTTCAAGAATTCTTCTCCTTTATTGATTTCATTTTGGAAAACGATTCTTCCAGCTTCATCATAAACTAATACATTTACATTTCCAGTATAGTTATTTGTTAAGTTGAAAACAAATTTTCCATCCGTTGAAGGATTTGGCATTACAGTAAAAATTGTTTCATCCACTTTTTGAACTGATACATTTTCACCTTCTTCCATTTTTAATGAAGTGCTACTTGTTGTTGCTCTTAAAGTATAACAAGTTGAAGCGTTGAAAACTCCTCCATAACCCATAACCTTAACATAATAAGTTGCAACTGGTGCAGCGTTATATGTTACAGTTTCAGCAGTAGTTGTTCCGTTTTCACTTTTGTACAATAAAGTACCAGCACTGTTGTATAAATATAAATCGTAATCAGCTGGTAAATTTGTTAAAGTAACTTTGATGTTTTTCAAAGTCGTCGTATTTGTAAATTTAAACCAATCAACATCTGTAGCAGAGCCAATTCTTGCAATAACATTTGTATTTGCAGTAATTAATTTTGAAGTTGCTAATGTTTCATTTGCTTCATATGTATCTGAACAAGTTGTTGCAGCAGCCGTAGTTGTAAAGTTTGTTCCAACTGTGTAAGCACTTGCACCTGAAGTACAATTAGTTCTAACTTGGAAGTTATAAATCGTACTTGCAGTTAAACCAGTTAAGTTCAAAGAATTTGTTGTCGCAGTGTAACTTGTCCAAGTTGCTAAAGTTGATTTTTTCACTTGAACTGTGTAATTTGTTGCACCAGCAACCGCTGTCCAAGCTAAAGTAGCAGTTGTAGAAGCAATTGCACTTGAAGCCAAACCTGTTGGAGCATTGCAAGTAGCTGTCGTTCCAGTAGGAATATTTACTGTGTAATCCTCAACTTCTCCGTAAGTATAGGTACCGCAAGAACTTGTAATTGCAGCATCTTTCATTACAACTCTCATCCTTGTTGAACCAGCTGATGTAGCTGCAGGAACAGTAAATGAACCAGAAATTGTTGCAGCACCTGAACCAGAGTATACTAATTCACCTGCATCTGCGAAATCTAAATCTTTGTTGTAATCGATGTAAACTGCGAAATATTCAGTGTAAGCTGTACTAACAAATCCTGGTTTCAAAGAAATTGTATTTGAAGAACTAGCAACTAAATTTGTTGAAATACTTGTAAAATTTCCATAACCTCCATTTGCAGGAGTTGTATTATTGATTGTTCCAACAGTAACGTTA
>CAMBRH010000244.1 GCA_945870115.1 Chitinophaga pinensis
ACACAATTAACTGCTGGAACAAGCATAACTAGTTCTCAAACAATTTTTGTTTACAATGAAACTGGAACGAATCCAAATTGTTTTTCAGAAAGTAGTTTTGTTGTAACGATAAATCAAACGCCTTTAGTTGATTCGCCAGCAAATGTTACAAGTTGTGATTCTTATGTTTTGCCAATTTTAACGAATGGAAATTATTTCACTTTATCAGGAGGAAATGGCTCGCAACTAGCTGCTGGAACAACTATCACTAGTTCACAAACAATTTTTGTTTACAATGAAACTGCAACAAACCCAAATTGCTTTTCAGAAAGTAGTTTTAATTTAACAATTAATCAAACACCTTTAGTTGATTCGCCAGTAAATGTATCAAGTTGTGATTCTTATGTTTTACCAAATTTAATAAATGGAAATTATTTCACACTTTCTGGAGGAAATGGAACTCAACTAGCAGCTGGAACAAACATCACCAGTTCTCAAACAATTTTTGTTTACAATGAAACTGCAACCAATCCAAATTGTTTTTCAGAAAGTAGTTTTACTGTAACGATAAATCAAACGCCTTTAGTTGATTCGCCAGCTAATGTTACAAGTTGTGATTCTTATATTTTGCCAATTTTAACCAATGGAAATTATTTCAC
Organism: Chitinophaga pinensis; assembly: GCA_945870115.1. Classification (GTDB taxonomy): domain Bacteria; phylum Bacteroidota; class Bacteroidia; order Flavobacteriales_D; family Crocinitomicaceae; genus M2408. The sequence goes on from CAMBRH010000244.1 coordinate 639, forward strand.
ACTTTCTGGAGGAAATGGAACGCAATTAAGCTCTGGAACAAACATTACAAGTTCGCAAACTATTTTTGTTTACAATGAAACTGCAACAAACCCAAATTGCTTTTCAGAAAGTAGTTTTGTTGTAACTATAAATCAAACTCCTTTAGTTGATTCGCCAGCAAATGTTACAAGTTGTGATTCTTATATTTTACCAAATTTAACGAATGGAAATTATTTCACTTTATCAGGTGGAAATGGAACGCAACTAGCTGCTGGAACAAACATTACCAGTTCTCAAACAATTTTTGTTTTCAATGAAACTGGAACGAATCCAAATTGTTTTTCAGAGAATAGTTTTACAATAACCATAAACTATTCACCAATTGCAGATTTTGACTTCAAAAAAGCTGAATTAGATTTAATTGATCCTAAAATGGAGTTAATAAATAATACTAGCAATGGATTAAATTTCATTTGGGATTTTGGAGATCAACAGAATTCAATAGAAGAAAATCCAATTCATATCTATGAGGAAGCAAAAAATTATGTAATTATGTTACTTGCAATTAGTGCCGAAGGTTGCAGGGATTCTATTTATAAAAACATATCGGTAATTGAGCCATTAATTTACTATATTCCCAATTCATTTTCGCCAAATGGTGATCAACATAATAACACTTTTTTCCCAGTATTTACTTCCGGATATAATCCATTTGATTACCATCTATCCATTTTTAATCGTTGGGGAGAACGAATTTTTGAATCTTTTGATCCACAAGTTGGATGGGATGGAACATACAAAGAATTAGGATTAGTTGAATCTGATACTTATGTTTGGAAAATTGATTTTGGACTAACAATTAATGGTGAGAAAAAATCCATCGTTGGAACTGTGAGTGTGATTGAGTAAAAATTTGAAGCTAACTTACCTCACCAACTGCAAAAATCCCTCTTTTTTTATCGGAAATTCAATTTTGTTTTTTTCTTGTCCTAGGTCAATTTTAGGTAAAAATAATTCGTCTATCAAATCAATTTCTAGTTGATAAAAATAAACCCCTTCACTTGCATCTTTTCCGTCCCAAATTGAAACAAACTTGTCAAGTTGTGATGATTTAGAATTTCCTTCCGCTATAACATTTCCCCATCTATTCAAAAGCAAATATTTAACAGAAATTGGAACATTTGCAGAAATGCCAAAAACATCATTTACATTATCATTATTTGGTGAAAAAATGTTTGGAATTTGATACATAAAATTATCGTAAACTGTAATCTTTAAGGTAAAAGAATCAGCGCAGGAAGCATCAAATTGCCAAGCTTTCAGTTCTATGAAATAATAACCCGAAGAATCAAAGGTATAATTTTCTAATTCTGAAAACGTTTCTACATTGATTGATTCTGTTTCTATTGACCACACATAATTTGTTGCAAAAGTGCTAAGATTATCAAAATTTATTTCTAAAGGCAAAAAACCATAAGATGGACTTGCTTTAAAATAGGCATTTGTTCGAATTGTGTCGGAAAACGAAAAAGTAGAATCTGAACTACAGCCATTTTTGTCTGTAAAAAAGATGGTATGTATACCTTTACTTAAACCATTAAAAATACCCTCAGTTTGAATATTTTGATTGTCCAATTGATATGAAACAATAGAATCGTTGTTTGTAGCAATATTTAATGAACCATTATTTGCGCCACAATCTGGCAAACTTAAATCAAAAACACCCAAACTAGGCGTGTCATACACTTTTATACTTACAGGTCTAATTACAGAGCAAGAATCGCTGTTCCATATTTGAACAGTGTAAACACGAGAACTGTCTCCAGAAAAAATTGGGTTGGGGCAAGTGGTGCAAGATAAATCTAAGAGGTCTGACGCTCTTGATGATTGCCATAAGTATTGCGTTCCACCAGTGGCTAAGAGTTGTACTTGTTCATTTTTGCAACTTGTTATTTGATCACTAATTGTATATGGAAAAGTATCACAAGGGGTTGAGTAAGCTAAAAATAACTGCAAAACAGGATTCGACTCTGGAGCTTTATTAGATTGATAATCAAATTCGATATTAACGTTTGTTGACGAAGTTAAGTAACTATTAATATTTGCCAAACCATCACTTCCTTTCATAAAATTATCTGCACTATCATTAGATAAGCCAAATAAAGTTGAGTTTTGATAATAAAAAGAACCCGTTACTCCAGCACATTCAATATTTGAATTATCTTCTTTACCGCCAATCAATCCAATATTTATATTACTTACTTTAACATAAGAACCATCAACAAAAGTATCACAAAAATGACTTGAATGTATAGCCAAACCAACATCTTGACTTAAATTTATTGGATTTAAATTTAGTAATGGAAATTGTTGTACGCTTTCAGCATCTTTATCGTTTACAAAAATAGAAGTATTGATAATTGGCAAAGCTGTGTTTTCGTATGCAACAAATAGATAATATTCTACAAATGCACCGCCTAAATTTGGAGATGGTTGATTTAATGGTGGGGTAATTGGATAAGTACTAATTAAAGGGTTTATTAGATTTGTAACTTCTATAATTAAAGGTTTTACTATATAGTTTGTAATATTTGTATAGGTAATAACAGTATTATTTATTTCTATTGAATTTTCGATATTTAATTCAATATTTGTGCCATTAAAATTTAAAGTTCTAGTATCAGGTGTTTCATATACACTTACAAAAAGATAAGCTTTTCTGATTGTACTATTTGGTTCTATTTGAATATTAAAATTTCCAGACTCATTAAAATACCATGGATTAAAACCATCACCAGTAACTCCTCCTTTAAAAACATCTTGATAAACACAAATTTGAGAATTTAATGAATGGGACAGAGTTATTAAACAAAAAAAGATTTTAAATTTTAATTTCAAAAAATTTTTCGATTGATATTTCATGAATTTCTAAAAGTTTTTCTAAGGTTCTAATAGTAATATTTGCTTTACCTTTTTCAATTTGCCAATAGTGCATTCTAGAGATATCATATTCAATTGCAAAACGTTCGTAACTTGTGAACCCTTTCTGTTCTCGTAAATGTTTCAATCTACTTCCTATTTGTTCAATTACTAAACTTTTGCAATCCATTTTTTGATTAAATGAGATTGTAAAATTCGTTAAATGAACTATAAAATATTACCCCCAGCTGCGATGGAGTTCCTACTCCATGCGCTCGTCAATCTTTTATCTGCCATAAATCCAAACACAATAATACAACAAATATAGCATATTTTTTAAATAAACACTCATGCAAAAGTCAAGACTTTGATTACTGTCTTGACTTTTGCCTGCGAAGCAGCATCGAAGATAATCTTGTAGTCTTTTTATCTACCTCACCAACTGCAAAAACCCTTCTTTTTTAATCGGAAATTCAATTTTATTTTTTCCTTGTCCTAGATCTATTATAGGTAAAAATAATTCGTCTATCAAATCAATTTCTACTTGATAAAAATAAACGCCTTCACTTACGGTTGCTGAGCCTGTCGAAGTACCGTCCCAAATCGAAACAAACTTGTCAAGTTGTGATGATTTAGAATTTCCTTCCGCTATAACATTTCCCCATCTATTCAAAAGCAAATATTTCACAGAAATTGGAACATTTCCCGTAATACCAAAAACATCATTTACACCATCATTGTTTGGTGAAAAAATGTTTGGTATTTGATACATAAAATTATCGTAAACTGTAATCTTTAAGGTAAAAGAATCTGCACAGGAAGCATCAAATTGCCAAGCTTTTAGTTCTATGAAATAATAACCTGATGAATCAAAAGTATAATTTTCTAATGCTGAAAACGTTTCCACATTGATTGATTCTGTTTCTATTGACCACACATAATTTGTTGCAAAAGTGCTAAGATTATTAAAATTTATTTCTAAGGGCAAAAAACCATAAGATGGACTTGCTTTAAAATAAGCATTTGTTCGAGTTGTGTCTGAAAACGAAAAAGTAGAATCTGAACTACAGCCATTTTTATCTGTGAAAAAGATGGTATGTGTACCTTTACTTAAACCATTAAAAATACCCTCAGTTTGAATATTTTGATTATCTAATTGGTATGAAACTACAGAATCTTTATTTGTAGCAATATTTAATGAACCATTATTTGCACCACAATCTGGCAAACTTAAATCAAAAACACCCAAAATTGGCGTGTCATATACTTTTATACTTACAGGTCTAATTACGGAGCAAGAATCGTTGTTCCAAATTTGAACTGTGAAAACCCGAGAACTATCTCCAGAAAAAATTGGGTTGGGGCAAGTGGTGCAAGATAAATCTAAGAGGTCTGATGCTCTTGACGATTTCCATTCGTATTGTATGCCGCCAGATGCGGAGAGTTGGAGTGGTGCATTTGGACAGATTGTGGTATCTTTAGTAATATTAACAAAAAAACTGTCACACGGAGTTTCATAAGTTAAAAAATTAATCCAAATAGAATTTGTTTTATTATTCAAAACATTTGTTTCATATCGTAAATTTAAGTTGTTTGTTAAATTTGGTATTATTGTTTTTATATTTGAAATTAAATCAGAATTTTGAAAAATTAAATCTGGATTGTCACCATTTAAACCGAATAAAACATTATTAAAATAATGAAAATCACCAAAAGGACCACCGCATTCGCCTGAATTAAGATCATTACCACCAAAAATTCCCAATAAATTATTA
>CAMBRH010000245.1 GCA_945870115.1 Chitinophaga pinensis
ATTCATTAGTCGAACTAAAAATGGCAGATAAAACGTATGGTTGGACAATTGAAATGCAACTAAAAGTTGTGAAAGCAAAAATGTCATTCTGCGAGGTTCCCGTTTCATACAAAAAAAGAATAGGAGTTTCTAAAGTCTCAGGAACAGTCAAGGGGACAATTATGGCTGGAATTAAAATAATTTTTGCAGTTTTTAAATATAGATTTTAATTTAAACCTGTTAATCCTATAAGATAATCAATTTCGACTCCTTCAATTGTTTTGAATTGTAAGTTTGCTTGAGCTTTTCGAAATCAAGATTTTAATTTCTGGGCTATTTTTTCTAATTTTTGTCGTTTATATTATTTCTCAAAAATTAATTCTATATTTGTAGCTTTAATTCAATATTTATTTTCGCAATATGCCAAGAATTTCTCTTGTTTTTTTATCGATATTCACTACTATTAGTGTCTTTTTTTCTTCTTTTTTTTCTCAAGATACTATCAGTGACACAGTTAAAGAAAAGAGTAGTAAAACTGAAATAACTAAAAAAGTTGAATCGAATCAGGTTACAAAAGTTTTAAAAGGTACACTTTTAGACGAAAAAACCGGTTATGAAGCCGAAGAAGTTGAAATAAAAATTCAGAACCTTGAAACTAAAAAAGAATATAAAACCGAAACAAACAGTGAAGGAGTATTTTCTTTTAAAAATATTCCTCTAGGAAGATACAATTTATTTATTTCAGATAAAGATTACACCAAAAAAAGTTTTGAAATTGAATTAAATGAAGATCATTTAGAATTATATACCTCAGATCCTTTTTTAATATCCAAAAAAGTTTCTTGGATGTTTAACTGGGGAGATGCTTTTGGCGTTGAACATTATTGGTCTCATTTTGTAGGGAAAGTAATCTTAATAATGTATGGTTTTTGCTTAATTCTTGTCTTTTTTTACAGTGTTTTACAATTGTCTTTGGCAATAGTTTATGCTAGAAATCGTAAAGTTAAAAAGGAAATAAAACCTTTAGAAAATTCTTTTATTCCTTTTGTAACTGTTCAATTACCAATGTATAATGAATTATATGTTGCTGATAGAATTATTCGTAAAATTGCTGAATTCGATTATCCGAGAGATAAATTTGAAATTCAAGTTTTAGATGATTCTACAGATGAAACAGTTGATTTAATTGCAAAAATTGTTGCTGAAGTAAAAGCGACGGGAGTTGATATTGTTCACATTCATAGAGTTGATAGAACTGGATATAAAGCTGGAGCATTAGATGCTGCAATGGATCGCGTAAAAGGTGAATTTATTGCAATTTTCGATAGTGATTTCGTTCCTGAAAAAGATTTCTTAACAAGAACAATTCCTTATTTTGCAGATGAAAATGTTGGAGTTGTGCAGACTCGTTGGGGACATATTAATAAAGATTATTCAATTTTAACTGAATTACAAGCTTTTGGATTGAATGGACATTTCGCTATCGAACAAGGAGGAAGAAGTGCAGCTGGACATTATATAAATTTCAATGGTACAGGTGGAGTTTGGCGAAAAAAATGTATTGAAGATGCTGGAGGCTGGGAACATGATACCTTAACGGAAGATTTAGATTTAAGTTATAGAGCTCAAATTCGTGGATGGAAATTCCAATATTTAGAAGATGTTATTGCACCAGCTGAATTACCAATTACAATGTCTGCTTTAAAAAATCAACAACACCGTTGGATGAAAGGTGGAGCGGAATGTTTCCGTAAAATGGCTTGGAGAATTGTTTCAGCTAAAAATGTGCGTTTAATGGATAAAATTCACGGTTTATCGCATTTGTTTAATTCTTCTGTGTTCTTTTTTATCTTATTATTATCTCTTTTGAGTTTACCAATTTTGCATATTAAAGATAGTTTTTCAGATTTGAATTTTTTCATTCAATTTGGATCAATATTCATTGTGAGTACAATTTTCCTAATGTTTTATTACTGGATGTCATTTAGAGATAAAACATCAAATACTTTCACTTCATTCTTTCGTTTTGTTTGGAGGTTTATACAATTCCTTGTCGTTTCTATGGGATTATCGTTAAATAATACCGTTGCCGTAATTGAAGGATATTTGGGGATCAAAAGTTCATTTGTTCGTACTCCTAAATTTAACGTTTCAAGCAAAAGCGAATTTAAAGGAAATAAATACGATAAAAAGAAAATTTCTCCGCTAATTATTGGTGAAGGCTTACTAATGTTGTTGTTCGGAATTACTGCTATTAACAGAGCAAGTTATGGGGATTTAGGAATGGTTCCATTTCACTTAATGTTAGCAACGGGTTACGGTTTAGTATTCTTTTATTCGATGGCTGAATTGAGAACTCCGAAACAATAAGAATTAAAATAATGAAGACTTTTAAAAATGGAAATTCCTTTTGGATAATTTCCATTTTTTTTTGCATGTCCATTTTTTTTCAAAGCTATTTTGTTGATCGAGGGAATTTTTTAAGTTTACTTTTCTTTTTTATCATTGATTTTTTAGCTTATTATTTCATAATTCAAACTGAAAATATTGATTCAAAAAAGATTTTGAGATTAACGATTGTTTTGCATTTAATTCCAATGTTTGCGCTTCCTTCATTAAGTAATGATTTTTATCGTTTTCTTTGGGATGGTGAATTACTAAATCAAGGAATAAATCCATATGATTTTAAGCCAAATGAATTAATTTGGAAACAGGGATTTATTAATTCAACTTATTACGAAGAATTATATGCTGGAATGGGGAATTTATCGCAAGAAAATTATTCTTGTTATCCAGTTGTAAACCAGTTTTACTTTTATTTAGCAACATTTTTTTCTGAAAACATATTTCTTAATACAGTTATTTTAAGGTTATTAATTTTAGCTACCTTATTTTTTGGGTTCATTTATTTAGAAAAATTATTGATTTTAACAAAAATTGAGTCATCAAAAAAGTACTTATTTTTCTTAAATCCCTTGTTAATTATTGAAGTTTCTCAAAATTTGCATTTCGAAGGAGTTATGCTGAGTTTTTTCATAATGGGAATATATTTTATTTCTCAAATAAATATATTTAAAGCAATTGGATTAGGTTCATTTTTTTTAATGTTATCGATTCAAATTAAATTAATTCCGCTTATGCTTTTACCTTTTATTTTGCGGTTTTCAGGATGGAAAAAAGCAATTTTCATTTGGGGTTTAACTTTATTTTTCACGATTTTCATTTCAATAATTTTAATTCATCCAACTAATTATTTGAATTTTCTGAAAAGTATTTCGCTGTATTTCAGGCAGTTTGAATTTAATTCTTTTATTCTGTATTGGTATATTCAGTATGGAGAATGGAAATATGGCTATAATAGAATTCAAACATTCGGACCTTATTTGTCAAGAATTGCAATAGAATTTGTAATAATTTTTGCTTGGTTAGGGAATAATTTCTCACTTAAGAAAATGTTCACTAGAATGTTTTTTGCAATGATTGTTTATTATTTTCTTTCAAGTACAGTTCATCCTTGGTATTTATTGACCCCTTTGCTATTAAGTGTTTTCACGTCTTATAAATTTATTTTAGTTTGGAGTTTTTTAGTTTTATTGAGTTACATTTCTTATACAACTATTGACTCAAGTTCTTTAAGATTTATTTTTCTATTAGAATATTTAATTGTTTTTGGATGTTTTGTATATGAAATAATTATGAAGTATCATTTTTTTGATAAAAATTTGAAAAAAATATAAAAACTATGCTTATTTTTGTTTTTTTAAAAAAATACTAAACATGGAAAATTTAATCGAAGCATTTACTGACAATATTTTTGAGGCAATTGAAATCTCAAAAAAAGTTGAATTACAAAAACCAAAAAATCAAATTTTAAACATTCTTATATGTGGAATGGGTGGTTCAGGAATTGGTGGTAAACTGGTTTCTCAATGGGTACAAAACGAGATTAAAATTCCAGTAACATTATGTCAAGATTATTCAATTCCAGCTTTTGTTTCTGAAAATACTTTGGTGATTTGTTCTTCTTATTCCGGTAATACTGAGGAAACATTATCTGCTTTTCACGCGGCAAAAGCAAAAAATGCGCATATTATTTGCATTACATCGGGAGGTGAAATTCAAAAATTGTGTACAGAAAATAATTATGATGCAATCATTGTTACTGGAGGGAATCAGCCAAGAGCAGCAATTGGATATTCTTTGGTTCAATTACTTTTTATAATGACAGAATTGAATCTGATTTCTGATAAATCAATGAAAGATATCGTGACTGGTTCAAATACCATAATTAAAAATTTACAAAGGAATAAAGAAGAAGGTAAAAAAATAGCAGAATTTTTATTTGGAAAAGTTGGAGTTATATACTCTGAATCCGCTTATGAAAGTATGGGAGTTAGAGCAAGACAACAATTAAATGAAAACAGCAAATATTTAGCCTGGAGTTTAGCTATTCCAGAAATGAATCACAATGAACTTGTTGGATGGGGAGGTGGAAGCGATAATTTCGCTGCAATTTTCTTTAAAACAAATGATATGAATGCTAGAAATGCTAAAAGGATGGAATTAACGCAAGAAATTTTAGCGAAAAAAACCAAAAACATTTATCAATTGGAGGCGAATGGAAATTCAATAATTGAAAGAGCTTTGCATTTAAATAGTGTAATGGATTGGGCTTCTTATTATTTAGTTGAATTGAATAAGGTTGACGCTTACGATATTATTGTGATTGATTATTTAAAAGATTCACTGGCAAAAGTATAATTAATTTCAGCTTAGTTGTTAATTAATATAATCCCTATCCAATTAATTTTGTTTAGGGATTTTTAATTTTATGGAAAATGAATCAATTGTGTTATTGTAATTCGGAGAAAGTTTTTGAAAATTGTTGTCAGCCAATTATTCTAGGATTAAAAAATGCAACTTCAGCAGAAGAATGTATGCGTTCGAGGTACTCTGCTTATGTTTTGGGTGAAGTTGATTATTTGCTAAATTCAACGTTTCCATCACAAAGAAAATATTATTCTAAAAGTGAAATTAAAGCTTGGTCGCAAGAAAATACATGGTTAAAATTAGAAATAATAGTGAGTTCATTGGATGTGGTAGAATTTAAAGCCTATTATTTGGATGCAGCAAATAAGCAAATAATTCACCATGAAAAGTCGAAATTTAAAAAAGAAAATGAATTTTGGTACTTTTATTCGGGTGAAGTGTATTAATTTATTCAACTATAAATGTAGAAGAGGTGACGATGGAGCCATGTTTGAAAAATTGAACAAAATATGTTCCTTTTATCCAGTCGTTTACGTCAATAAATGTAATTTTTT
>CAMBRH010000246.1 GCA_945870115.1 Chitinophaga pinensis
TCAAACTGCATCGGAAAAATTTCTGGAATATTTTTCGCTTCTGGCTGGAAACAAAAGAAAGCTTTCTCAAAAATTGATATGGCAAAAGTATTGATTGGTTTTGAACATGGATTAAGAAAAATTGATACAATTGTTCCAAGAAATGAGCAAGCAACTATTGTTCAAAATTTCATGGCTGATTTGAACAAGCAAAATGGAATTGCCTTATTGGAAAATGCTAAAAAACTTAAAAATACCAACACAACTTTATCAGGAATTGTTTTGGAAACTTTGAGCGAAGGAACTGGCGGAAATCCAAGTCCAAGTGATGATGTGTTGGCGCATTACATTTTAATGAATTCTTTGGGTGATACACTTCAAAGTTCATTCAAAATGTGTGAAATGTACAAACAACCTTTAACTGCTTTTTCTTTGCTTTCAGTTGTTCCAGGTTGGACAGAAGGAATTCCTTTGATGAAAAAAGGTGGAAAATACAGACTTTATTTACCTTTCCATCTGGCTTATGGTGAACAAGGAATGTTTAACCAACAAACTCAATCTTATGATATTCAGCCTTATGAATCTTTGGTTTTTTACATTGAATTAATCAATTACGGAAAAACAGGTTCATTGACTAAGAATTAAGATTTTTTTTATCTAAATTTATTGATACCCTTTTTGAGAATTTCTTGAAAAGGGTATTTTTTATAAAAGCAATTTGATGTTAAACTAAACTCTTTATTTTACAAGTGGACTTACAATTAATAGTCATAACATTTTTCCTTTTTTTTATTGTTTCTAGCTTGTATTCAGCTGTGGGACATGCCGGAGCATCTGGTTATATAGCAATAATGGCTTTATTATCTTTTGCTCCAGAATCTATAAAACCAATAGCGTTAATTTTAAACAGTGTAGTTGCATTAATCGCTTCAGTGAAATTTATAAAAGCAGGATATTTTGATAAAAAGATATTTTATAGTTTCATTTTTACATCTCTTCCATTCGCATTTATAGGCGGATACATAACTTTAAATCCAGTTTATTTTAAAATAATTGCTGGAATTTTTCTAATTATTTCAGCAATATTGTTGCTTGTAAAAACATATATTAGACGTCCAAATACTGAAATAAAGCCAATTCCAATTTATTTGTGTCTTTTGATTGGCGTTATTATTGGCTTACTTTCTGGTTTAATTGGTGTTGGTGGCGGAATTTTTCTCTCCCCAATTTTAATTTTGGCTAATTGGACAAGCGTTAAAAAAGCATCGGGAATTGCTGCACTTTTTATTTTATGCAATTCACTCGCAGGATTAATTGGTCATTTACCAAATATGCAACTAATTGATAAAAGCCTTTTCTTATGGCTTGTTGCTGTAGTTTTAGGTGGGTTTTTAGGTACTTACTTTGGGACTAAAAAATTCAATAATAAAGTTATTATCGGTTTTCTTTTTCTAGTTCTTTTGAGTGCAGGTATAAAATTTATTTTAGTTTAAATCTGTTTTGGAATTCATAAATTGTTCCTTTTCAGCTTTATTAAAATTGATTTATCTACTATTTTAATTTTTTTAAATTAGAAAGTATCTTCTCCAAATTTCTCTCCTTAGATTTCAGTATTAGAAATTATTTTTCTGTATTTTTTTTTCAAATTTTTGGAATTAATCAAAAGCTTTAAACTCAGCTTTTTATTAAATATCGTTTTAGCAAAATTTTAAAACGATTTAGTAGAAAAAAGATTATTATTTTCTGCTAAATACTTTTTTTGTAGGGATAAATGTTATAAATTTGAGGACAAAAAAAAGCTCTAATTATGAAATTAAATTTATTTTCCCTGTTTTTTCTAGTGTTATTAGGATTTAACATTTCAGCACAAAATTTATCAATCGATGAAAACAAAATTTCAACGACAAAAATTTCAAAATCAAGAAATGAAACCGAAAAAAGAGGAGTTTCTGCAAGTGTTCATATTTTTGAAGCACAGGATTTACAAAAAGTGGGTGAAAGCTATGTTTTAAAGTTTGAAACGGTGTCTGCATTTACTTGTTTTGGTATCGGAATGAAATCAAGCGATAATACTTTAAAAGCTGGAGATTTCAAAATTGCCTTTAAAACGGAAAAATCTGCTAAAGACAAATCTTACGGCCATTTAAAAACGGGTGAAGGTGAAAATACTCCTGAAGAAACAACGACAGGTTTATATTGGTCTGAGTTATTTTTCGGATATGATGAAACAGCAAGAAAACAATTATTTATTGTAATTACACCTCCACAAGGAGTTTCAATAAATGAAATTAGAATTGATGTTTTAGATTTAAGCGCTGAAATTGATTCTCGCCATGCGACAGATATGTTGAGAGCATCTTCAACTGAAAAATCATTAACTTGTCCTGCTGCTCCAAGAATTATTGAGCGTGCTGATTGGTGTGGATTATACACAGCTTGTACAAATGCATCTTATACACCAACTACAATAACGCCAACTCATACAGTAATTCATCACGGTGCTTCGCCAGATACATACACAGATGGATACGCAGTTGTTCGTTCTTATTGGAATTATCACGTAAATACCTTGGGTTGGTCTGATATTGGTTACAATTACCTTTTTGATAAATTTGGGAATGTTTTTTTAGGCAGAAAAAATGCTAATTATTTAACAGTTGATGTTCAAGGTGCTCATGCAGGAAATTCAAATAGCAAATCAATTGGTATTAATTTCCTTGGAAATGGAGATGTTTCTCTTCCAACTACAATTCAATTACAAAAAGTTTATGATTTATTAGCTTGGTGGTTTAAAGCAAGAAATATTACACCAAATACTTCAGCAAATCTAATTTTACAAAGTGGTGGAACTGCTAGTTTACCTAGAATTCTTGGACATAAAGATACAAATATTGGAGGAACTGCTTGTCCAGGGACAACAATTTATGCATTGTTACCAACGATGAGAAATGAAGTTGTAAATAGAATCAACGCTTGTAATGTTGTTGCGGTAACTCCTTCAAATTTAGCTGCTTCAGTTGGTGCTTGTCCTACAAATAACATTAATTTTTCTTGGACAAATTCAGGAACTGGTTGGTATATTCAAGTTTCAACATCTTCAACTTTTACAACTCCTTATTATAAGTATGTTTCTGGTTTGACTTCTTATACAGGACCAGCTAATTTTGTTTTACAATCTGATGGAGTAACTCCTTTAACATTGGCTGCAGGACAAACATACTACTGGAGAATTTGGGATAATACAAGTTTTTATACAGGAACTCCTTTTACAATTGGTTCTGCTCCAGCTTATCCTGGAGTGATTTCTGGAACTACGGGAGTTTGTGTTGGAACTGCTTATACTTATTCAATTGCTGCCGTAAGTGGTGCAACTGCTTATACTTGGACATTACCAAATGGTGCAACAATCAATTCTGGACAAAATACCACTTCTATTTCTGCTACTTTTGCAAATACAAGTGGAAACGTTGCTGTTTCTGCAAGCAATTCATGTGGAGCAAGTAGTTTTAGAACTTTAAACATTATTACAAGTCCAATTGCTTCTTTGCCTGGTGTTATAACTGGTTCTGCTTCCGTTTGTATTGGCGCAACGAATACATATTCTATCGCAACAGTTTCAAATGCAACATCTTACACATGGACAGTTCCAGCGGGAACGACAATTGTTTCCGGACAAAATTCAACAACTTTAACCGTTGTTTCTGGTGCAACAAATGGAAACATCTCTGTTTCTGCATCAAATTCATGTGGAACAAGTGCTTTGAGAACCTTGGCTGTAACTTCAAATTCGGCTCCAGCGCAAGCAGGAACAATAACTGGAACAACAAGTGTTTGTTCAGGAACTTCATATACGTATTCAATTGCTGCAGTTCCTAATGTAACTTCGTATACTTGGACAGTTCCAGCGGGAAGCACAATTTCTGCAGGACAAAATTCAACTTCTATCACTGTTTTGGCTGGTTCAACTATTGGGAATATTGGTGTCTCAACTTCAAATTCATGTGGAACAAGCGCAGTTACAACTTTAGCTTTAACTGCAGGTTCAGCTCCAGCTTATCCAGGTGTGATTTCTGGAACTACAGGAGTTTGTGTTGGAACTGCTTATACATATTCAATTGCTGCGGTGAGTGGAGCAACAACTTATACTTGGACACTTCCAAATGGTGCAACAATTAACTCTGGACAAAATACAACTTCAATTTCTGCAACTTTTGCAAATACAAGTGGAAATGTTGCTGTTTCTGCAAGTAATGCATGTGGAGCAAGTAGTTTTAGAACGTTAAACATTATTACAAGTCCGATTGCTTCTTTGCCAATTACAATTACTGGATCAGCAACGGTTTGTTCAGGAACTTCAAATGTTTACTCTATTTCTACAGTTTCCAACGCAACTTCTTATACATGGACGGTTCCAACAGGAACAACAATTACTGCTGGACAAAATTCAACTTCTTTAACCGTAAATTCTGGTTCAACAAGTGGAAATATCTCTGTATCTGCAAGCAATTCTTGTGGAACGAGTGCTTTGAGAACCTTAGCTGTAACTTCAAATTCAGCTCCAGCTCAAGCAGGAACAATTACTGGAACAGCAAGTGTCTGTTCTGGAAATTCTTACACTTACACAATTGCTGCAGTTCCAAACGCAACATCTTATACTTGGACAGTTCCAACTGGAAGCACAATTTCTGCAGGACAAAATTCAACTTCTTTAACAGTTCTTGCTGGTTCAACGAGTGGAAATGTTTCAGTTACTGCAACTAATTCATGTGGAACAAGTGCTGTGCGAACTTTAGCTATTGTTTCAACTGTTTGTGCGGATGTTACAAAACCAACAACTTCAGTGACAAGTTCAAATCTTGTTTCAACAAATTTTACAGCAACTTTTACAGATGCTGATAATGTGGGCGGAAGTGGTTTGAAAAATAAATTTTATCAAGTTACAGATTTAACTGGAACGGATAGAAGAGCCAATAAGACCTTTGGTTTTTACAACGATAATTTCAATACAGCAATTCACGCTGATTGGACTGCTTCTGGAGGAACTTGGGCTGTTACAGGTGGAGTTCTTGCGCAACAAGACCAAGTAAGTGCTAATACAAATTTATATACTTCAGTAACTCAAGTTTCTGCAAATCAATATTTGTATAACTGGAAAATGAAAATTTCAGGAACAGGAACAAATAGGAGAGCGGGTTTACATTTCTTTTGTGAAGATGCAAGTCAATCAAATCGTTTGAATTCTTACATGGTTTATTTCAGAGCTGATGGAAATGTTGTTCAAATCTATGAATATTTGAATAAT
>CAMBRH010000247.1 GCA_945870115.1 Chitinophaga pinensis
TAATACAATTTTCTCTTTTGGAAAAAAGCGATCTAAACCTTCATAAGCTGTGCAAATTTTCTTAACATCTTTTGCTAAGATTTTGTTTGTTTTCCCAGGGAAGGAATTTTGTTCTTGGATTAATGTTTTGATATTCAAAAAAATTGCTGATCTCAAGGTTGGTCCACTTGCGTAACCTCCTACTCCAATTACAATTTGTGGTTTGAAATTTTTGATAATTTTATATGCTTGAAATAAACTGTTCACAATTTTAAAAGGCAGTAAAAAATTAGAAGCAGTCAATTTACGTTGAAAACCAGCAATTGGTAAACCAATTATTTTGTATCCAACTTGTGGTACTTTTTCCATCTCCATTTTCCCTAAAGCTCCAACAAAAAGAATGTCGCAATCGGGATTTCTTCTTTTAATTTCATTGGCAATTGCAACCGCAGGAAAAATATGTCCTCCAGTTCCACCTCCAGAAATAATTACTCGTTCAATTTTCATTATTTTATACTATATTTCTTTTTGACACAAAGGCACTAAGTTTACACAAAGTTCACAAAGTGTTTTTTTAATGATTTAATTTTATTCCTCAGTTGTTAAAACATTCTCATTAATTACTGGTTTTTCATTTTTCTTTTGTTGACTATAAGCAACTGATTGAACAATTCCAAGTGCTAAGCACGTCATAATTAACCCAGATCCTCCCATGGCGAGAAGGGGCATATTTTGTCCCGTTACTGGAAAAACGCCTGTACAAACCAACATATTTACAGAAGCTTGTGAAAGAATTAAAATTCCAATTCCGAGAAGCATGTAGGTTTCAAAAAGTTTATCTGATTTTAAAGCGATCCGAATAATTCTATAAAGTAAAATTAAATAAGCTAGGATCAAAATCAAGGAAGAAATCATTCCAAATTCTTCCACAAAACTCGCGTAATAAAAATCGGCGTAAGCCTCAGGAATGTACTCTTTTAACTTTCCGTCTCCAACTCCTTGTCCAAAAAAACCACCATTGTAAATTGCCAATTCTGCATTTAAAGATTGTGCATTTTCAACAATATCTTTGGTTTCATCCATTCGATTTAAAATACGATTTTCCCAGGTTTCATATCTTGGTAAAAGATTTAAGCTTGGAGCTGCCAAATGCAATGCAACAACAAGAGATAGTAAAAGTGCTCCACCACCAATCAACGAAAATAATTTTCCTGCGGGTACTTTTCCGATAAATAAAAGCGTAAAACTAATGGCAAAAACGATCGCAGCCGTTGATAAGTTATCCTTGACAATCAATCCACAAATAACAATTATGGGAAACATTATCGGCCAAAAACCATCTTTCCAGGAGTTTAAAACGTCTTTTTTCTTTGCTAATAATTTTGAAACATATACTATTAAAGCCAATTTGGCAAAATCTGATGATTGGAAAGTTAATCCTACAAATGGAATTTTTATCCATCGACCTGCATCATTTACTTTTGTTCCAAAAAAGAAGGTGAAAATTAATAATCCTATAGCGACATAAAATCCAAATCGGGCAAATTTTGAAAATAAAACTGGATCTTTTTTATGCACCCAAACCATTGTTAACAAAGCTAAAAGAACATAAATTAAATGTTTAAACAAATATTTAAATGGTGTTCCTCCTTCAATTTTGACTAATATAGGCACAAAACTATATACAGTCAGCAAAGATAAACTCAATAAAATAAGTGTTATCACCCAAATTACTGTGTCGCCTTTGAAATATTTATGAAGGAAAATTTTCACTTATTATTTAGTTTTTTACTTTTGATGAATGCTTAAATACGTTTCAAATTTATCTTTTGCAACATACCAATCAGAGCCAGAACTAGTGAATAATAGAATTCCTTGCGGCTTTTTTAATACTTTTAATAATTCCAAAGCATCTTCGATTTTCGCTGCTCCAAGTACCGTTTTTACTCCATCTAAAACTTCATTTGGTAATTTGAAACCGGCTTTATCATGTGAACAAATTAAATTCACATTTGACATCCAATATGTCTCTTCTTTCAAAAGTTTTAAAATATCTTCTTCATTTGCAAACCAAAAAATTGGAGCTGGAAAACTTGACAAGGTGTTTTCTAATTCGTACATACTTGGTTTATACCACGTAAAAACATCCATTCCCCATAATTTTCCATGCGAACGCAAGGCTCCAACAACTTGATTTTCTAATTGTTGCTGGCGAGCTTGTAAAAGTTGCTCACTTAAATTAAGTTTATTTTTTAACGATTTTTCCATGCTTTTTTTATTTTGATTGCAATATCCTTTAAGGGCTTAATCATTAAGCCCTTACAAGGATCTCACTGCAGATTTAAATTGATTTCCTCTGTCTTCATAGTTATCAAATAAATCGAAACTTGCGCAAGCAGGAGAAAGTAAAACTGTTTCATCTTTTCCAGCCAATCGATAACCGTATGCAACTGCTTCTAAAGCTGATTTTGCTTCAACAATTGTTTCTACATCTTTTGAGAAAAAATCAATGATCTTTTGGTTATCAGTTCCTAGGCAAATGATTGCTTTAACTTTATCTTTTACTAAAGCTTCCAGTTCTGAATAATCATTTCCTTTATCAACTCCACCAACAATCCAAACTGTTGGTTTGTCCATACTTTCTAAAGCAAACCAAGCTGAATTGACATTTGTTGCTTTTGAATCATTGATAAATTCTATTCCATTTACTTTGGCTACAAATTCTAAACGGTGTTCTACGTTTACAAAGTCAGAAAAACTTTCTCTTAATGTTTCGTTGCGAATGTCTAGAACTCGAGCCGCTAAGCCCGAAGCGAGTGTGTTTTGGGTATTGTGCTTACCCTTTAGTGCGAAATCGTGGATTGACATAATGAATTGTTCTTTTATATTGATTGTTATTTGTTTATCGTCTGCAAAAGCTCCATGCTCTTGAACTGTTTTTATTGAAAATGGTAATTTTTGTGCTTTTATTAATTTGCTGTTTATTTCTTTCATAATTAATTCATCATCAGCATTGTAGATGAAATAATCGTTTTCTGTTTGATTTTGAATTATTCTAAATTTTGAATCGACATAATTTTGCATTTCATAATTATATCGATCTAAATGATCAGGTGTAATGTTTAGAAGCATTGAAATATCTGCTTTAAATTCAAACATATCATCTAATTGGAAACTACTTAACTCCAAAACGTACCAATCAAAATCTTCAGTCGCCACTTGTTTGGCAAAACTTTTTCCAACATTTCCTGCTAAACCAACTTTAAATCCTGCTTTTTTCAAAATGTGAAAAGTTAGCATTGTTGTTGTTGTTTTTCCATTACTTCCAGTGATACAAATTGTTTTTGCTTTGTTGTATTTTCCTGCAAATTCAATTTCTGAAACTATTTTTATTCCTTTAGCAAGAGCTCGTTGAATTATTTCAGATTTTGGGGAAATTCCTGGAGATTTTACAATTAAATCTGCTGATAAAATACGTTCAAAATCGTGTTTTCCTTCTTCCCAGTCAATGTTTAAAGTTTCAAGTTCTTCTTTGTATTCTTTCTTAATATTTCCAAAATCAGAA
The DNA here is from genome assembly GCA_945870115.1 of Chitinophaga pinensis. Classification (GTDB taxonomy): domain Bacteria; phylum Bacteroidota; class Bacteroidia; order Flavobacteriales_D; family Crocinitomicaceae; genus M2408. The sequence goes on from CAMBRH010000247.1 coordinate 3,545, forward strand.
ACAAAAACATTCCAACCTTGCTGCACAGCCAAATAAGCAGTTCCAACACCGCTTTCACCTGCTCCTAAAATTGCTATTTTTTTGTTTTCTTGCATTTATTATCTTTTAAATTTAATTATGTTTTCCCTCCTTGAGGAGGGACAAAGGGAGGTGACTTTTCCTAGAATATCACCCACCTCAATCCTCCCTCAAGGGAGGAAGTCAAAAACTATCTTAATTTCAATGTTACAATCGTTATTACTGCTAGTAAAACTGCTACTATCCAAAAGCGAGAAACAATTTTTGCTTCGTGTAAACCTTTTTTCTGATAATGATGATGTAAAGGCGCCATGAGAAATATCCTTCTTCCTTCACCATAACGCTTTTTAGTGAATTTGAAATAGCCGACTTGCATGATTACAGACAAATTTTCAATTAAGAAAACTCCACATAAAACTGGTATCAATAATTCCTTACGAATTGAAATTGCAAAAACAGCAATTATTCCACCTAGAGCCAAACTTCCTGTATCACCCATAAATACTTGCGCTGGATAAGAATTATACCACATAAAACCAACACACGCTCCAACGAAAGCAGATATAAAAATTACCATTTCTTCAGCCATTGGAATGTACATCACATCCAAATAATCAGAGAAACGAATATTCGAAGATACATAAGCAAAAACGGCTAAGGCAATACCAATAATTGCGGAAGTTCCTGAAGCCAATCCATCCAAACCATCAGTCATGTTTGCTCCATTGGAAACTGCAATTACTATAAAAATTACCAATGGAATAAACAACAACCATCCGTATGATTTATCAATATCTCCAATCATCCAATTGTAATTAAATTCATTTACTTTTATAAATGGAATTTTAGTGGTCATGTCACGTGTTTCAATCCATTTCGTAGTTGAATCTTGAGAAAGATCAGTGTGAATATGTGAAACCAATCTTTCATCAGCAGTTAATTTATGATTCACAGGTACTCTTTTGTGTACTTTCACATCGTTACTAAAATATAAAATACATCCTACAATTAAACCAACTCCAATTTGACCTACAACTTTGAATCGCCCTTTTAAACCTTCTTTATTTTTCTTAAATACTTTGATGTAATCATCTAAAAAACCTATCGCTCCAAGCCAAACTGTTGCAATTAACATCGTGATTACATATACATTATGCAATTTTGCAAACAATAAAGTTGGGATAATTATCGCACTCAAAATAATTAAACCTCCCATTGTTGGTGTTCCAGACTTTTCAATTTGTCCAGCTAAACCTAAATCGCGAACGGTCTCACCGATTTGTTGTTTTCTTAATAAGTTGATTAAGCGTTTTCCAAAAACAATTGAAATAATTAAGGAGCTAATCAAAGCCATTGCCGCTCTGAATGAAATAAATTGAAATAATCCCGCTCCAGGAAAATTCAAAGTTTCTAAGTAATCAAATAAGTATGTTAACATTTTTTTTAAGTTAAGAGTTAAAAATTAAGAATGTATTTTTCACTTTTCATTCTTCACTTTTCATTATTGTTTATTTTTCCAGTTTTTCAAATAATTCTTTTACAATTTTTAAATCATCAAAGTCGTGTTTTACTCCTTTAATTTCTTGGTATGTTTCGTGACCTTTTCCTGCAATTAGGATAATGTCATTTTTTTCTGCCATTGAGACAGCTGTTTTTATTGCTTGTTC
>CAMBRH010000248.1 GCA_945870115.1 Chitinophaga pinensis
TGTAACTGGAGTTGTAGCTTTAATTTTAGATGCAAATCCTTATTTAACAGCAAATCAAATCAAAGAAATAATAAAGCAAACAGCTCGAGAAGATAATTTTACATCAACAATTCCAACTGAAGGACGTGTTCGTTGGGGAGCAGGAAAAATTAATGCTTATGCAGCAATTCAATTGGCTTTACAGACAAATGGAACGCTAGATTCTGATAAAATTAAACAAGATAAATTGAAAGTATTTCCAAATCCAAGTTCAGAAAAGTTAACACTTGAATTTACAGAAAATTTGGAAGGAAAATCAATTTCGATTATTGATGTTTTAGGAAAAGAAATCCAAGTTGTATGCACAAATAATCAAATTGATGTTTCAAAATTAATTGCTGGAGTTTATACTTTAAGATTTGAATCTAAAGGTAAAATAGTTCAAGTTAAATTTATAAAGAATTGATTTAGAGATGATTGATAAAATTGTTGAATCACAACTGAAAATTATTCAAGAGATGGCGGAAAAAACTTGGCCGATTGCTTTTGGTGAGATTTTGAGCAAAGAACAATTAGAGTACATGATGAAAATGATGTATTCTTTGGATGTTTTAGAAAAGCAATTGAATTCAGGACATGAATTTTATTTATATTTTGAAAATGAAATTCCACTTGGATTTATGGGAATTGAATTGAATTACAAAGGATTGAATCAATTGAAAATTCATAAACTGTACATTCTTCCAAATCAACAAGGAAAGGGAATTGGAGAAAAATTTATTCGTTTTGCTTCTGAGAAATGTTCAGATTTGAAGATTGAAATCCTTACTTTAAACGTAAATCGATTTAATAAAGCGGTAACATTTTACGAAAAACTTGGATTCAAGAATGTGAAATCAGAAGATATTGAGATCGGAAATGGGTATTTGATGGAAGATTTTGTGATGGAGAAGGAAATAAAATAACTTATTGAACTATCGATATGTTTCCAGAAACAAACTAAAGTCATACATTTATCTGAATTATAAGCTATCAATTCTTACTTTTGGCATTGCCCCAAAAGTAAGCAAAAGGTAGCTTCGCTGAAATCGCCTTTGGCTAAGTTCTAGTCCTCTTCGTTATTCAAAACTTTCATTCATTGCAAATCGATAATTTTCATTGAGCTTTCAGCTAATTGACTTCGTCGCTGCTCCGCGGTCAATTATTTACGATTTCCAATTTCATTTTTTCATAACAAAAAGGGACAAAAAATCGTTCCAAGATTAATCCTTTATGAGAAAGTAAGTAAACTACTTTTTAAACTTATTGATTTGGGATAAAAATGGGTAATTTAAGTAAGTTAAATTTCTAATTACAACCTTACTATCGTTCCTGTATATTCAGATTTTTCTTTTGGTTCAGGATTTTTCAAAACCACTTTCCAAATAAATGATTTGTTAACACCAACTAATTCGCCTGAATTCATGTCAATTCCATCCCATGCATTTTCTGCAGAATTGGATTTAAAAACAATGCGATTTGTTTGTGGATCTAAAATAATCATTTCAAATTGAACATTTCTTTTTGTTAAAGCGAATGGAATAAAACGATTTTTTCTTGCATCATTATCAGTTGGAATAAATGCTGTTGGAGCCATCAAATTGTATTCTTCATCAATGGAAATTGTTTCCGTTTTTGTTGATTTACATAAATTTTCATCTACAAAATTTAAACTTACTTCGTATTTCCCTTTGTTTAAAACCCTCAATTTTGTGTTTTCACTTTGTTCAGAAATTAAACCTTTAGTTGTTTTCCATGTTGAATTTGAAGTGAAATCTTTTGCATTTAAATTAATGTAAGGTAAACCTTTTTCGTAAATTATTTCATTTTCAAAAGCAAAATCGATTGTTTTTGAATTAATGATTTCAAAAGCATCAACAAAAATATAATCAACTTTTGAACCATCTAATTTTGGATGTCTGAAAGTATATTTTCCAGCTTTTTTTAATTTGAAAGTTTTACTTTGATTTGGCAAAATTGAAACTTCCATATTGTCTGTATCATCAAAAATATCTAATGAAGATGAACTATTATCATTTTTTAAAGTAATTTCTTCGTTTTTACAATAAAATTTTCTGACAATTGGTAAAACAAACTTCTCTTGATTATCTCTATCTGTCTGCTTAGTTTCTAATTGTATTTTATCTCGGGTATCATTTGTATAAATCGGCAGTACTGGGAGCAAAGGATTTTTTAAGTCTGTAGAAAATTGCTCTTGATTCTTTAAATCTTCACTTTGATTTAATTTTACCTTTTCTTCGCTAATATTTTGACTTGAAATTGAATTATCTCTTGATTTTTTAGAAATTAATTGATTTTCATTCTCCTTTTTAATTGGTGAAATTTTACCAACCTTAGCTGATGAGATTTGTTCTTTCTTTGATTCAGTATTATTTGTAGAAACATAAATTCCAGCAACTAGAGCAACTACTGCTGCACCAGAAAAAATAAGATTTTTTGGAGAAAAGATTGAAACTTTTTTCACAGGCATAATGACATCTAATTTTTGGGACATTTTCTCCCAAGCAGCTGCATTAAATTGCTCTTCCCCAGTTTTTAAAATATGTTTTAATTCTTCAGAATTCATTTTACTTTTTAATTAATCTACTTCTTTTCCAATTTTACTTTCAACAATTTGCTTCAATCGTATTTTCGCTTTCGCTAGATTCGATTTTGATGTTCCTTCAGAAATGCCTAATTTCTCAGCAATTTCTTTGTGCGAATAATCTTCAACAAAATACAAGTTGAAAACCGTTCTATAAGCTGGAGATAATTCTTGAATGCTTTCAAGTGCCATTTCCCGCTGCATTTCATATTCTATTTCAAAGTTTTCTTCTTCATCATTAAATGTATCGTTGTGATTGTCATTTAATTCTGTAAAAGCGTGCTTTTTATTTTTCCTTAAATAATCGATGCTTGTATTGACCATTACACGTTTTATCCAAGCATCAAAAGAGCCAAGTAAATCAAACGAAGTTATTTTTTCAAACACTTTTATGAAACCTTCCTGTACAATTTCTTGCGCAGTATCTCTGTCATTGGTATATCTCAAACAGACATAAAGCATTTTTCCATAAAAAAGTTTAAACAATTTCTCTTGAGCCTTGCGATCATTTTTCGCACATGCTTGTAAAATTGCTTTGATTTCGTCTTTGCTACTCACTTTTCTGATTTATAAACGCTGATTTTTATTCTTGGTTGCCTTTTGAAATGCTAAATTTAGGAAAATTTTAAATAAAAAGAAATTATTGACCTTTTTTCACCACTGAGACAATGAAAATACATAAGATTGTGCTTGAATTATTTTCTCGGGATAAAAGTAATTGTTAGGAAAATCTTGGATGAATTTCACCACTGAGAAACTGAGAATACTTAGGATTGTGATTAAATTAATTTGCGTGGGTAAAAGTAGTTGTTGGGAAACCTTTGGTTGAATTTCACCACTGAGACACTGAGAATAATTAAGATTGTGATTTAATTTTTTTTTGGTGATAAAAGATTTTTTTTGAATCACTTGAAATTATTAGCATTGAAAGACAAAGAATTTAAAAGTCCAATATTTTCTCAGTTTCTCAGTGTTAAAAAAGAAAAACTAGTCTTAAAACTGCTTATTTTATTCGAGCATTTTATTTTTTTTGCACTTTTTTCTTTTTATTCGGTAAAATGATGTAAATTTATACCCAAAATTGAAATAAAAACAAACATGAAAGTAACTGTTGTAGGTGCTGGAAACGTTGGTGCTACATGTGCTGATGTATTAGCGTCAAGAGAAATTGCAAACGAAATCGTATTGCTAGACATTAAAGAAGGATTTGCTGAAGGAAAAGCCTTAGATATTTGGCAAACTGCTCCAATCAATTTGTATGATTCAAAAACAATTGGTTCAACAAATGATTATTCTAAAACTGCTAATTCTGATGTAGTTGTAATTACTTCAGGTTTACCAAGAAAACCAGGAATGTCTCGTGACGATTTAATCGCTACGAATGCAGGAATCGTTAAAACTGTTACTGAAAACATCATCAAACATTCTCCAGATGCAATTTTAATTATTGTTTCAAATCCTTTAGATGTAATGACTTATTGTGCTTATTTAAACGCAAAAGTTGATTCTAAAAAAGTATTTGGGATGGCTGGAATTTTAGATACTGCTCGTTACCGTGCTTTCATCGCTTCTGAATTAAATGTTTCTCCAAAAGATATTCAAGCAATTTTAATGGGTGGACATGGAGATACAATGGTTCCATTACCAAGATATACAACTGTTTCTGGAATTCCTGTTACAGAATTAATCGCTGAAGATAAATTAAACGAAATCATCGAACGTGCTAAGTTTGGTGGAGGTGAAATGGTAAAATTACTTGGAACTTCTGCTTGGTATGCTCCAGGAGCTGCTGCTGCACAAATGGTTGAAGCAATCGTAAGAGATCAAAAACGTATTTTCCCTGTTTGCGCTTGGTTAAATGGTGAATACGGAATGAAAGATATTTATTTAGGTGTTCCAGTTGTTTTAGGTAAAAATGGTATCGAAAAAATCATTGAATTACAATTAAACGACGAAGAAAAAGCATTGTTACAAGAATCTGCTGACGCTGTGAAAAGTGTTATGGAGGTGTTAGACAATATGACTGCAAACGCATAAATTTTAATTTTGAATTAAAATTTCAACTAGTGTCGTTGATTCAAAAATAGATTTAAAACATTTACTAATGTAAACTTATTTAAATCGATTTTTAAACCGCCTAACTTGTTAAAAATTTTATTTTCAAAATTGAAATATAAAGTTAGATTTAAACCGTTGCTGAAAAGTAACGGTTTTTTTATTGGGGAAAGTTTATATTTCACTTAGCTACACTAAATCTTGCGTCTATTTCCCTATTTGGATGGCTAGACGCAAGTTTTAAATTTATTTTTAGTGTTTACAAGGAATTTATTCTATATTTGGTGTACTTTAAATTGAAAGTTTAAATTCAATTAATTAAAATAAATGTTTAAAATTGAATATATAGCTGATTTAGAGAAAATTAAATTTTAAGAAAATGTGGTTGCGTATAGCGACACGTTATGTGTAACCCTCTGACCGAATTACTAAGTTAAAATTAACATAAAATGAGGAAAAAAGAGATAGCCAAATTTTTCGCAGGACTGACAGCTTGGGAAGCGGTAGTTCATTCATCATTAGCAGCCTGTGATATGTTGCCATTGACA
>CAMBRH010000249.1 GCA_945870115.1 Chitinophaga pinensis
TAAGATGTTCCATCAACTAAAACTGTTCCTGGAGCAAGTAAATTTCCGTTTAATGCTGCGTCGTACCATTGAATTGTAGTTCCAGTTAAGGTTGTTAAACTAGCAACTGTTGGATTATCAATTGTACAAAATGATTGAGCTGCATTTGCTGTTGGCGCTGCTGGATTTTCAACCGTTGCTACAACTTCTACTCGTAAAGCACTTTCACATGAACCTACTGTTTGAGAAGCGAAGTAAGATGTTCCATCAACTAAAACTGTTCCTGGTGCAAGTAAATTTCCGTTTAATGCTGCGTCGTACCATTGAATTGTAGTTCCTGTTAAGGTTGTTAAACTAGCAACTGTTGGATTATCGATGGTACAGAATGATTGTGCTGCGTTTGCTGTTGGAGCAACAATTGAATTTATACTAAAATTTGCAACATAAAATAATCCACCGTTATCAATTGTTTTTGTTTCGTCACATGCTATAGCACTGCAATTAGATCCTGTAAAAGAATAAAAAACTTCTAATTTATAATTCCCATCACATATTCCTTGAGTTAAGTCAATATCAAGAGAATAATCTTTCCATTTTTGGTCATTTGGAACACAAGGGCCAAAAGCATCATCAAAAGTTCCTGCAACACATGAGTTGGCAAAAGGTAAATTCACATTTGTAAATGCTCCAGGTACATCACCAACTTTATATACTCTATAAGACATAGTTGCAGAACAAACATTTCCAGACGTTTTATGTGTTTTTATTTCACCCGCATTTATTTTTAAATCACCAGAACCTTCATCAAAAGCTCCTAAATTTGTTCCATCTAAAAGTGTGGCACATGTTGTATTTATGCAGTCAACCCCATTTCCAGTGGTATTATAAATTGTTTGAGTTCCATTTACATTTAACTGAGTTGCTGAAGCAAAAGAGCTAAAGCCATTTGTCTCATCCCCAATTATTACTTCTAATCTATCAACACTTTCACAAGGTGCAGTAACAGTTTGTGAGGCAAAATAGGAGGTTCCTGAAACCAAAACAGTTGCCCCAGGAAGTAAATTACCTCCAACTGCTGCATCATACCATAAAATATTATCACCAACTACAACAATATCGTCCAAAGTTGGGTTGTTAATAATACAAAAGTCTTGAGTAGCGGATCCTGTTGGAGCACCTGGATCAGCGCATCCCGCGCATCCACTAACCGTGATGTTAAATGTGCAAGTTGTAATATTTCCCGCAGCATCCGTTACTGTCATGGTAATTGGGTGTGTTCCATTTGTTAATACAGTTCCAGCAACAGGTGATTGAGTTACCGTAAAAGAACAGTCATCAAAAGCTGATACTAACAAGGTGTAATCTAAAATGGCACTACAATCATTAATTATTTGATCAGGTACACAAGATATAATAATTGGAGGAAGAATTTCTGTTCCGCAATTTACAGCAACACCACAAGCTGCTATATTACTAACATCGATGCAATTTGTATTAGGTGCGCTAAATGTAGCATCCCATACAGGAGCATTTCCATCAGTTGTTGCAGCCGCAGTTCCAGTAAAAGTGAAGGAACCTGAATTTGTAATAGTTAAATCAGCCGCTTCCAAGTTAGCATTATTAATATTTACTTTATTTCCTCCACTTATATTAGTTGAAGGGCCAAAAGATGAGTTTGTTATGGATAATGTCATTGCTGCTGATTCGTTCAAAAAGAAATCTTGACCTCTATCATACCTTCCACCTGCACTTGGTTGTAAATTATTAAAGGAACATTTATTAAATGAATAAGCTCCACCAGCTGACCTAAACAAAAAGCAACCACCATCACAAGATGAATTTGCATCAAATTGCACCGTTATAGGGTTAGCGAAATTATCCGTAAATGAGCAATTTGTAAATGTCGCATTTGTAGTGGCTGCACTTGAAGTATTGGCGTAAGCTCCACCACCTAAATTTGGATCACTTGCATTTCCTTGTGTGTAATTATTTGCAAAACAGCTGTTTGATACATTTAGTGTCCCGCTATTTTGATAAATGGCCCCACCTAAAGATGCTGAACAATCATCGAAAACTGTTTCCGTTATTGTAACTACAGGATTTGCACCTATCATTTCAACTGCTCCACCTCTTCCCGAAGTTGCGAAATTCTTAACTTCCTTAAAAGCACAATTTTGTAAAGTTAAATTTGTATTATCAGCTAATATTGTTCCACCACCATCAGCATTCCAACCAGAACAACTGAATAAACAAGCTTTAAAAGTTACTGTTGAGTTTACTAATTCAAAATTTACTCCATCAGCAGGACCTCCTTGATTATCTTTTACAACAATATTTTCAAAAAGTATTCCAGTTCTGCCATTCATAGTCATAACTTGACCATTATTATTCAAATAATAATTAATGAATTTAAGATTTTTGATTGTAACATTATTTGAATTAATTGTTCCAAATCGATTTACCGAAGCATTACCAGTAAAAACGGTAATTCCAGATCCAGCCCCTATTATATTTACAGATTTATTAATATTAACACTTACCTGGTTGTAGTTACCTGCATCAACAAAAATATTGTCGCCATTTGAGGCTGAGGATATGGCTTGCCCTAAAGTGGCAAATGGAGCTAATGCTGTTCCTGCAGAAGCGTCATTTCCGTTCGCTGAGCCAATTGTATAAACATCATTAGAGTTACTATTATCATCCACATACCAATCGGCAGCAGAAATATTGAAAGGTAAAGAAAATAATAAAAGAAATTTGAATAAACCCCAAGATTTTGTTTTCATAATTTAAGCAATTTTAATTTTTGATAACCAAAGATTAATGTAAACTTAAAAAAGATTTATTTCAATGCTAAGAAAAATACGCAATATGCTCAAAATAGGGTGTTTTATGCTTTTTTTGTATGCAAAATGCTTTTTTTTGTGGTAAACTGTTAAACTACTGCCTAAATCAAAGTTTATAACAATTCACCCCAAAAATTATCCAAATACATATAAAAAGTACTGATTTTTCTCTATTTTTAACCATTGCCAAAAAATTAAAAAAAAATAAGCTACCAAAGATTAACTTTAATCGTTCAAAAGATAAATTGTTTAAAATTTATTATGCTCACAAAAACTATAATTATAAATCAAATGATGAAACAGCTATTTTTAATCTCTTGCTTTTTTTCTTTTTTTAATTCTTCACTTTATGCTTGTGATGAAACAAGTACAGTTGTAAATGGAGTTGTAAATAATGGTAATGGAACCTTTACAGTTACACTTACTGCATGCATGGAACCGGATGATTTTACAGGCAGCACAAATTATTTTTTAGCTTCATTTACCGGTGCTAATACAATAAGTGCGTCGCCTTCAACAATGACTTACAGTGATGGAACCGTTCACAATTTGAATGCAATTTCTGGATCAAACGGAAATGTAAGGTGGTCAGGTTCTTCTGTTTCAACATTTGTTTCTCAAGGATGTTTTACCGTCAGCATCATTTTAAATGGAATGCCAACTGGTTTATCAACCGAAAATGGACATTCAGGATGCAGCCATACTGCAACATTTCCAACTACTGTAAATTTGACTTGTACTAGTTCTGGTGGAGTTTTTACAGATTCTGGAGGTGCTGCAAGTAACTATGGAAGTAATCAAAATACAATAACTACAATTTGTCCCGATTCTCCAGGAGGAGTTGTAACGGTTGCTTTTTCTGGTATTGTTAATACTGATGCAGTTTTTTCAAATTGTGTTGATATTTTATCCATTTATCAAGGTCAAAATACTGCAGGAACATTTGTTGGAGATTTTTGTGAAAATGATCCTTCTCCTGGAACCATTGTTTCAACTGATCCAAGTGGTTGTTTGACTTTTCAATTTGTATCTGATGGTAGTACAAACCGTGCTGGTTGGAATTCAACGGTTACTTGCAGTAATCCATGCATTACTTCAGCGACTTTAAGTGGAAGTTCTTCAATTTGCAGTGGAAATGGAACAAACTTATCTGTTGCTTTGACTGGCACTCCACCTTGGAGTATAACTTATACCGATGGTACAACTCCAGTAACAGTTAATGGGATAAATGCGTCACCTTTTGTAATAAATGTTACTCCGACTTCAACAAAAACATATTCTTTAACAGCAGTAAGCAATGCTCAATGTGCTGGTACTTTTTCAGGAACGGCTACAGTTTCAGTTTCAACTGCTTTGGCTCCAACTTACACAAAAACATCAACTGGTACAACTTGTGCTGGGCCGAACACTGGTTCAATTACAATTAATCCAAGTTCTACAAATACGACATTTGATTGGGTTAGTGGACCTATTGTATCACCAATTCCTGCAGGAAATTTACCAGGAGGAGCAAGTGATGAAAGAGCCTTAACTAATCTTCCTGTTGGAACATATTGCGTTGATATTACAAGAAATACAAATTCAACAACAAATTCAGTAATTTTTAGTGAAACATTTGAAACAGGTGGTACAAATTGGACCATAAATAACTCCACGGGAGCAAATATTTTTGTAATTAATAACAATTATCCAGGAGGAACATGTGTTACAGGTCTAGGTCCATTTACTGTTCCAGTTGTACCAAATCAACCAGCAGCAGTTACAGCTGGGCCAAATAGTAATTATTTACACATTATGGCAACCACGACTTCTGGCCTAACGTGTGGTGGAGGTTCAACAACTCCTTTTCCGCCCTTAAATGCAAATTTTGATGGTGCAGCATCAGACCAAAAGGTTACTATGAATACTCCAATAAGTACAATTGGGATGACAAATGTTGTAGTGAGTTTTTATTGGTTAGCACAAGGCGAAACCTCTGGTCAAGATGATTTTGGGTCAATAGAATATAGTTTAAATGGAGGTGCATTTATTCAAATAGGGTCAAAATTAAGAAATCAAACTACTTGGTTAAATACTACTTTCACTGACCCATCCTGGAGTAATCAGGCTAGTTTGGTCTTTAGAATAAGATGGCAAAATGATGCTTCATCAAGTATTGATCCCCCTTTAGCAATCGATCAATTTATAGTTACTGCTGACGTTACGACAACGTGTCCAAATACTGTGCAAGAATGTTTCACTCTTGTTGCACCAGCAAACATCACTCCTACTTTTGCAGCCTTAGCAGCTGTTTGTCAAAATGCTGCAGCTCCTGTTTTACCTTTAACTTCCTTAAATGGAATTACAGGAACTTGGAGTCCAGCGGTTTCAACAGCAAC
>CAMBRH010000250.1 GCA_945870115.1 Chitinophaga pinensis
ATCAATTTCAGCAAAAAAAGAAAGTATATTTCTACCTTTCATTTTTACTGGTAAAAGTAAAATTTCTGAAATTGCAGTTTTTTCAAGTGCAACAAAAAAATCCTTTTTTACTTTAATATCAGCATCCCAACATAAAATAAAGTCACCGCTAGAAAAGTTAATTCCTTTACGTAAGGCTTTTTTCTTTCCAAAATCAGTTTCTTCCAAGTGTAAAATTGTTTTTGGAAATTCTAAATCAAAATTTTCAATCATACTTATTGAATTGTCATTAGAATGATCGTTCACAAAAATAATTTCTTTCGGTTTAGGATTCAATTTTGAAATACTTTCCAGCAAAATTTGAAGATTTTTTTCTTCATTTCGAAAGGGAATTACAACTGAAATTGAAGAAGAATTATAAAATTGTTTACTTGATTTTTTCACTTTAGATTTAGTCCAAATTTTCATCAAACTTAATTTCCAGCCAACAAAAAATAAAATTGTCAGAGCAAAAGAAAAATAAATAAAAGTATATAAATAAATATTAATCATTTTTTTTTGTTGCTAATTTAAAAAATGGAAATGCAATTATTGCTGTAATTCCTTGATTTACGAACCATAAAATGAGCGAAGAACACAAAACAATTTCCAATTGATTGGTATAAGTTCCTAAAATCCATAGCGCCATTGATTCTCTTATTCCTAATTTTCCAAGCCATAAGGAAGGAATCAATGTTGACCAAAAAAACACTTGCCAAATTAATAAAATTAAAACAAAATCAGCCTTTATTCCAAAAGAAATTAAAATTAAAAAATATTGAAAAGTAAATACTCCGTGTCTCAAAAAACTTAAAATCAATTGTTTTACTTTAAAATTTAGTTTAAAAAAATTACTTTCGTGATTAAATTTAATTCTAGAAAACCATTTTTTATTTTTGAAAAAAACAGAAAATAAACTATTCAATTTAAAATAAAAAATAAAACAAATCAAAATCAGTATTGAAATTAAAAAAATTATTAAACCTGATAAATCGATTTCAAAATCTTTTGGAAAACCGATAATTAAAATAGAAATTAATCCAAAAATGATGCTTGCAAAAAATTGTGCTGCATTTGAAAAAAATGTCAAATAAACGAGTTCAATTCTCTCTCTTCGAGGAAAATAATAAATTCTACCAATGAAATTTCCGAGTAAATTTGGAGTCAAAAATCCAGTTAAAATTCCAGCTAAAAATGACTTGACCTTTGTTTTTCGTTCAACTTTAATTTTGGTAATTTCAATTAATTCATTCCACTTTAAAAATTCAAAAAACCAATTTAATAATAAAAGTAAAATTCCGAATAAAAAAAATGAGACATTTTCAATTTCAAGTGATTTAAACTTTTCTAAATCAATCTTTTGAACTTGAATATACAAAAAATATACAACTAGAGTGAAAAGAAATATTTTCACTAAAAACTGAATTAAACGCTTATTTTTTATACTTTTAAACAAAATTTCTCCCTTAAAAATGCTTGAAGATAAAATAATTCTTGGAATTGACCCTGGTACAACCGTCATGGGTTACGGATTAATTCATATAAAAGGCAAAAAAATAGAACTTATTAACTTCGGAATCATACAGTTATCTAAATTAGCAAGTCATCCAGATAAATTAAAAAGAATTTTTGATCGAGTTGATGGAATTATTGCAGAATTTAAACCAGACGAGATGGCAATTGAAGCGCCATTTTTCGGAAAAAACGTGCAATCAATGTTAAAACTTGGTCGAGCACAAGGTGTTGCAATTGCTACTGCATTGAAAAGTAACATTCCTTTTGAAGAATATACACCAAGAAGAATAAAACAAGCTGTTACAGGAAATGGAAATGCTTCAAAAGAACAAGTTGCTGCTATGCTTCAATCGATTTTAAATTTCGAAGAAATGCCCAAATATTTGGATGCAACAGATGCTTTAGGTGTTGCAGTTTGTCATCACTTCTCCAAAGGAATCGGTGAACACAACAAAGCTGGCGGAAATACTTGGTCAGCGTTTATTAAGAAAAATCCGGAGAGGAAGGTTTAAAATAGTTATGAATTATGAGTTATGCACTGCGACAGGCTCAGTGTAAAAGTTATGAATAAAATAGTATATTTTTCAATTTTATTTTTTCTCACATTTATACTTTTGTTTTTTAAGTCAAAAATTGTCTCAAAAAAATAATTAAAAGTCTTTTGTCTTTCGTCCAAAAGTCTTTTGTCTTCAAAAATAATACGTACATTTGCTCAGCAAAAAAACAGATAAAAACATGAAAAAAGTAGCAGTAATCGGAGCTGGAACCATGGGAAATGGTATCGCACATACTTTCGCGCAATTTGGATACAGCGTTTCTTTAATAGACGTTGCTCAAAGTTCTTTAGATAAAGGAATGGCGACAATTGCCAAAAACTTAGATCGTCAAGTTAGCAAGGAAGCAATAACTGAAGCTCAAAAAAATGAAACTTTAGCAAACATTACAACTTTCACTTCAGTTGCTGAAGGCGTTAAAAATGTTGAATTAGTGGTTGAAGCTGCGACAGAAAATGTTGATTTAAAATTAAAAATATTCAAAGAATTAAGTGATTTGACAGATGAAAATGTTATTTTGGCTTCAAACACTTCTTCTATTTCGATTACAAAAATTGCTTCGGTAACAAATCGTCCTGATAAAGTGATAGGAATGCACTTCATGAATCCAGTTCCAGTGATGAAATTGGTTGAGATTATTCGTGGTTATTCAACTTCTGATGAAGTAACAAATATCATCATGGAAACTTCCAAAAAATTGAACAAAGTTCCTGTAGAAGTAAATGACTATCCTGGATTTGTTGCAAATAGAATTTTAATGCCGATGATAAATGAGGCAATTTACACTTTGTATGAAGGTGTTGCGGGAGTTTATGAAATTGATACAGTGATGAAATTAGGAATGGCTCATCCAATGGGACCTTTGCAATTAGCTGATTTCATTGGACTAGACGTTTGTTTAGCAATTCTTGAAGTATTGCATGCTGGTTTCGGTAATCCTAAATATGCTCCGTGTCCATTGCTAGTAAACATGGTTACAGCAGGAAAAAAAGGAATTAAATCAGGCGAAGGTTTTTACCATTGGGGTCAAGGGACAAAAGAAT
The DNA here is from genome assembly GCA_945870115.1 of Chitinophaga pinensis. GTDB lineage: Bacteria > Bacteroidota > Bacteroidia > Flavobacteriales_D > Crocinitomicaceae > M2408. The sequence continues at coordinate 3,131 of CAMBRH010000250.1, forward strand.
TGATTGTTGCTCCAGCTTTGTTGAAGTAATTGAATTCAAAAAATAATTAAAACATAAATTTTAAAATCATCAGTTTCGGCTGGTGATTTTTTTTGAAAATATGGCAAAAAAACGTAGTCCAATAAGAGTTGTAAATACGAAAAGTCGAACAAAAAAGACAAGTTCTAAAAAGAAAAAATCTTATGTTTGGATTATTATTTCGTCAGCTGTAATAATTGCTATTGCAACTTTTTTTATTGTAACTCAAAAAAATAAACCAATTCCATCGGCATCTTTTAGGAAATTTATTCCAAAAGGGTTTCCAACGATTGGAATTGATGTTTCTCATCACCAAGGTGAAATGGACTGGGACAAATTATTCAATAAAACTGGTTATGATTCGCTGATTCATTTTGTTTATTGCAAAGCGACTGAAGGAAATACACATGCAGACACCCAATGGAAACGAAATCGTAGAATTTTGAATAATCTTGGGATTCCAAATGGAGCTTATCACTTTTTCATCACAAAAGACGAACCAAAACCACAAGCTGAACATTTTTTAAAATATTGGAAAAAAAGAGACATTGATTTACCTCCAGTATTAGATGTGGAAACAGAAGGATTTTCGGACAAAGATTTGATTGCTAAAATGAAAATTTGGCTCGAGATAATAGAGAAGAAAACTGGTATGCGACCAATAATTTATACTTCTTTGAATTTTTATGAAACGAAATTCCAAAATGATTTCAAAAATTATAAATTTTGGATTGCGGCATATTCAAGAAAACCGGGTTGCATTAAAGACGAAAGAATCATTCATTGGCAATTTTCTGAAACAGGAAAAATTCCTGGAACAAAAGAAAAAGTTGATTTGAATGTGAGTAAGTTAACGTTTTAAATAGTGATGAATTATGAGTTATGAATTATGAATAGAATTATCGTGGCTCTCTATTTTTTCATAATCTTACTTTAATAAAAAATTTTATGTTCAATATTTTTTATTTAAATTTTAACAAATCTAATAGACAATTTTAAACTAAATTTGTTTTTAAGTTATTTAAAAATTCATAACTCAACATTCATAACTCATAACTAAAAAAATGTTTTCAAAATTAAAAATCATAGATGCCTCAACAGTTTTAGCTGGACCATCAACTGCGACTTTTTTCGCTGAATTAGGTGCAAAAGTTATCAAAATTGAAAATCCAAATTTTCCTGATGTTACTCGTTCTTGGAAATTGAGCTCAGAAGATGAAAATTCTGATATTTCAGCCTATTTTTCTAGCGTAAATTATAAGAAAGAATACTTAAAATTAGATTTGAAAAATGCTGAAAATAGAATTTCATTTTTAGATTTAATAAAAGATGCTGACATTTTAATTACCAATTTCAAAAAAGGTGATGTGGAAAAATTTTCTTTGACTGACGAAGTTTTATTTGAACTAAACCCTAAATTAATTCACGGAAAGATTAGTGGTTTTGGAATTAATTCTGATCGTGTAGCTTACGATTTAATTCTTCAAGCTGAAAGTGGTTTCATGTCGATGAATGGAACAAAAGATAGTGGTCCTGTAAAAATGCCTGTTGCCTTGATTGATGTTTTGGCAGCTCATCATTTGAAAGAAGGAATTTTGTTAGCCTTATTGGAAAGAACGCAAACTAATAAAGGTAAATCAGTTCATGTTTCACTTTATGACGCGGCGATTTGCAGTTTGGTTAATCAAGCTTCAAATTATTTAATGGCTGGAAAAATTCCTCAAAGAATTGGAAGTTTACATCCAAATATTGCTCCTTATGGTGAGATTTTCGAAACTTTGGACAAAAAGCAAGTAACTTTTGCAATTGGAAGCGACAAACATTTTGTTAAGTTGTGTCATTTTTTAGGCGTTGAATATTTACCTGATAATCCAAAATTTGAGACAAATCAAAAAAGAGTTGAAAACAGAAAAGAATTGTTTCATATTTTACAAAATGAAATTGAAAAAATGGATGCTGATGATATTTTAGAATGGACACAAGAATATTTTGTTCCTTGTGGAAAAATTAGAGATTTAAAAGAAGTTTTTGAGGATTCTGAAGCTA
>CAMBRH010000251.1 GCA_945870115.1 Chitinophaga pinensis
ATTGAAATAGTATTTCTTAACTCTTTTATAAAAGAAATGATTGAAGTAAAAAATATCCAAGAAACTAACTTGGTCGAAAATCCAGTTATTGCTCAAATGAGCAAATCGAATCACGAGCAAATTTTATTTTGTAATGACAATGCAACAGGTTTAAAAGCTATTATTGCTGTTCATAACACAGTTTTAGGTCCAGCTTTGGGTGGAACAAGAATGTGGATGTACAACAATGAAATGGATGCTTTAACAGATGTTTTGCGTCTTTCTCGTGGTATGACTTACAAAAATTCTATCTCAGGATTAAATCTTGGTGGCGGAAAAGCAGTAATCATTGGCGATTCTCGCACAATGAAATCTGAAGCTTTATTCAGAAGATTTGGAAAATTTGTAAACAGTTTAGCTGGAAAATACATTACTGCTGAAGACGTTGGAATCGGAACAAACGACATGACGTGGGTGAACATGGAAACAAATCACGTTGTTGGTTTGCCAGGGAAAAGTGGTGATCCTTCCCCAGTTACAGCTCATGGAGTTTACATGGGAATGAAGGCTTGTGCAAAAGAACAATTTGGTTCAGATTCATTAACTGGTAAAAAAGTCATGGTTCAAGGTGTTGGACATGTTGGAGAATATTTGGTTGCTTCACTTGCAAAAGAAGGCGCTATTATTAGCATTTCAGACATTCACGAAGATACTTTGAAAAGAGTTTCTCAAACATATGGTGCAACAGTTGTTGGGATCAATGATGTTTACGACGTAGATATGGACATTTATGCTCCATGTGCTTTGGGCGCGACTGTAAATGATGACACACTTTCTCGTTTGAAATGTTCAATAATTGCTGGAGCTGCGAATAACCAATTAGCAAACGAGGCGGTTCATGGAATTAAAGTGATGGAAAAAGGAATTATTTATGCTCCAGATTATGCTTTAAATGCAGGAGGTGTAATTAATTGCTATTCTGAAGTTAAAAATTTACCAGCTGCTTGGGCATTAGCGAAAGCTGACGAAATTTACAATACAATTTCAAATATCGTTTCTCGTTCAAAAAATGAAAATGTGCCAACATATCAAATTGCAAATAAAATGGCTGAAGAGAGAATCGAGGCTATAGGAAAAGTAAAATTACCAATGTAATGTTTATTTTTAATTTCTGATTTTGTCGTTATTTTTTGTGACAATTTTATCATTAGCATTAGCTAATTCAAAAATTATCACTTTAAAAAATGCCTAAAAATCAAACATTAAAATTTAAACATTTATTTATATTAAAAATCCCGTTCAATATTGAAAAGTCAATTTGAACAAATAATAACAAAAAAACAAGTAAAACTTCAAATGTTAAATCGTCGTCACTTAAGAATCAAAGTTTTACAAGCCCTTTACGCCTATTTTCAATCGGAAGAAGAAAATTTCAACCGAACTGAAAAAGAAATGTTACATCAAATAGATCGTATTTATGATTTATACCTTTATTTATTGCTGACTTTTGATGAATTAAAAGATGTTTCTGAGCAAAAATTAGATGAAAGCAAAGGGAAAATTCGTCCAACCGAGGAGGATTTGAATCCAAATTTGAAATTCATTGAAAATAAAGTTTTTGCAACGATTGAAAATAGTAAACATTTACGCAGACAAGCTGAAGAAAATAAAGTTTCTTGGGTTGGAGATGCAAATAAAGAAATGTTTCGAAAAATGTTTGCTCAAATCAAAGAAAGTGAGATTTATTTTGCCTATATGGCTGAAGAAAGTCGTTCTTTTGAAGCAGATTTAGAATTTGCAATAACTTTGTTTAAAACGGAAATCGCAAACTCTGAATTAATTTATCATTTCTTTGAAGAAACAAGTATTCATTGGATGGACGATATTGATTTGGCTTGTTCAATGGTTTTGAAAACAATAAAAACGGTTAAAGAAGAAGACTTATTAGAAGGTTCAATGAAAATTCTTCCTTTATATAAAGATCCAGAAGATGAAATTCCTTTCGTGAAAACCTTGTTGAGAAAAACAATAGCAAGAAATTCAGAAAATGAAGAAATAATTGATGAATTGACCAAAAATTGGGAAATTGATCGTATTGCAAAAATGGACATTATCTTAATGAAAATGGCAATTACAGAATTTCAAGAATTTAATAATATTCCAACTAAAGTTACTTTAAACGAATACATCGAAATTTCAAAATTCTATAGTACTCCAAAAAGTAATGCATTTATTAATGGAATTTTAGACAAAGTAATTGATAAACTAACAAAAGATAATAAAATAGTAAAAATTGGTCGCGGATTGATAAGCTAGCAATTAGTTAATGTCTTAATATCCTAAAATCTTGAAATCTTAATATCCAAATAAAATGAAAATAATCGTTCTAATATCACTAATAATATCACTTTACTCTTGCACAGGAAGTTCAGTTGTAGAAATTGGTCAAAAAACTAAAATTACGGTAAATCCAGTTTTTGATGCTGGAAAAGTGTTACATGGAGAAGAAATTGTAGCTACTTTTGAAGTTGAAAACATTGGAGATTATCCATTGGTAATTGCTGAAGTGAAAGGTTCATGTTCTTGCACTGTTGCTGAAAAACCAGAAGAACCAATTCAACCAGGAGAAAAAGGGAAAATAACTGCTACAGTTAAAACTGAAAATGCAGCAGCAGGAAAACTTTCAAAAGAATTGAGAATCGTCGCAAATACGGAGCCAAGCTTAACTGTTTGTAAGATTAATGCAGAAGTATTCAGAAAATAGAATAGCTCAAAAAAACAATTGATAAATTAAAGAAAATACAGTTTTGATTTTCAAATACTGTTATTAAACAAATAAAACAAAAAACAAAAAGTATGCAACAATTATTAATGTTGGTTATGATTTTGGTAGTATTCTACTTCTTCATGATTAGACCACAAATGAAAAAACAAAAAGAGTTGAAAAAATTCAGAGAGAATTTAGCTAAAGGTGACAAAATTGTTACAATCGGAGGAATTCACGGAATAATTTTAGAAATAGCTGATTCTACAATTTTAATCAGTTCAGAAGGAACAAAATTACGTTTTGAAAAATCTGCAATTTCTCAAAGTGCTGCAGAACAATTAGCTACTGCGAAATAAATTTTTAAGTTGTGAATTATGAATGTTGAATTATGAATTCATTGTTCATAATTCATAATTAATTTTTATTTTTTTTCGCTTCACGCTTAGCTTTTTTATACTGAGCCTTACTAACTTTATGCTCCTCTTTAGTGATTAGTTTCGGCTCAAAATCAAACTCAACTATATCGCTGTGAATGTCATGCAATACATTTTCAATCATCCAATCTTCACCAGAAGGATTATATGTTGCATCCAAATCCTGACCCCAAAGTTTACCTAAATTATCGTTTAATTCCGAGCGAAATTTGCCCCTATATTTTTCTATTATTTGCGAAACTGTAAGACCTGTTTCTCTATGAATTAATTTCATCAGCAAAATTCCTTCAGAAGTATATAAATCCAAAATTACATAGTGAAAATCATCTCTTAGTTGTAAATTTGATTCTTTTGTGTACCTTTTTTTCTTTCTTTTCGATTCCAAAGTAACTAATTCAGAATCAATTTCCTTTAATTTTTTAGCTGCATACAAGGCTAAAGGATAAACTTTTCTTAACCTTCGAAGTGTTGATTTATATTTAGAAAAATAATCCTTTGAAACATGAATTTCTGGGAGACTTTGAGTCTTTACGGTATCTTCAACTTGAGAAAATAGCAAGTTTTGATTTCCAAAAAAAATATAAAAGAATAAAGTAAATGAAAAAAAAATCATTTTAAAATTGGATTTTAAAAAATAATATTTAACTTTAAACTTCATAATGGATTTTAAATCTTTTTATTAAATTTACTTTTACAAATTTACTGCCATAATATTAATATTGATGAAAAAAAACATATTTTTTAACAAATTTACAATTTTTAGCCTTGCTTTAGTCTTATTAATTATTAGTTCTTGTTCGAACGAAAAAACATGCACTGATTGTGAATTGGAGAATGTCAATGATACCATTCAAGAAAAAGACACGTCTGCAACTTTAGAATCGGCTTTAAAAACGGACAAAGTAGAAACAGTAACCAAAGAACAAATCGTTAACAAAGAAAAGATAGAGAAAAAATATGGTGAGCAGTGGGATTTTTGTACTTGTGTAAAAGCAAATGACTCTATAAATAATGCATTCGAAAAAACTTTAACATCAAAGCAAGAAACAAAATTAATGGCGCGTTGGGAAGATGTTGAAATCAAATGCAAAGAATTTTTAACACAACCAAACACTACTCCTGAAGAAAGAGCAATTCATGAGAAAAAAGTTAGAAAATGTTTGAAAAATAAATAACTTAGATTTTAATTCTTATCTTTGTAATCAAGTTGAAAAAAACAATTCTATATTCAGTCATTTTTGCTTTCAGTTTTTTGCTGATTCCAACTTCATTTTGGCATGATTGTAATGAATTGCATCCAACTCATAGCCACGACACTCCTGGAGAAACTCACTTTGAAAAAGGAGATTGTTTTGTTTGTGATTTTCAACTATTTCCAATAGAAATTCAAAATTTCTGTAAGTTCAGATTTTCCAACCTAAAACATTTTGAATTTGCAGCAAATTTTATTGAAATTGATTTAATTTCTTTAGAATCGATTAATTTAAGAGGTCCACCTCAAGTTTGATTTAATTTAAAGCTTCCTCCCTTGAGAAGAATCAGCCCTGGCTGATGAAGACTGAACGTTAGAGATAGGAGCATTGAGGAGGGTGACAAATTTTTATTTATCATTAAATGAATAAAATATTTTAACTCAAGAATAAATTTGTTAATAATATTTAACAAATATAAATTCATTTTTATTTAATAATTCATGTCAAACATCTTTTTGCTTGTTTGCCTGTTTTTCTTTTCAATTTCATTTTCTCAGGAAAATTGCACCTTTGTTTTTAAAGGAATTGTATTAGATGAACACGATAACAAGCCAGTTCCTTATGCTAAAATTCAGCTAAAGGATAAAAATATCGGAGTAATTTCAGATTCAAATGGATATTTTATGTTTCCGAAATTGTGTGCTGGAATTTATTCTTTTTCTTGCCTTCATCACATTGGTTGTGAACCTCTTAAATT
>CAMBRH010000252.1 GCA_945870115.1 Chitinophaga pinensis
CATTTACAGCATACACATAAATTGTTTGAGAACTTGTGATATTATTAGTAGCAAATAAAGGTGTTCCAGTTCCACCTGAACCTGTGAAATAATTTCCTACTGTTAAGGCAGGTAAAGAATAAGAATCACAAGCTGTAAGATTTGCTGGAGAATCTGCATTTGGGGTAGGGGTAACACTAGCAACAACCGCAGTTCTGCCAGTACTGATACAACTTCCATCAACTGCTTCAGCATAATAAGTTGTTGTTGAGGAAATACTTGGTGTTGTCCAGCTTGTTCCAGTTCCAACTAATAATCCTCCACTTGCTGCGTTATACCAATTTATTATTCCAGCGCTTGGAGTTGCTCCCAAACTTAAAGTTCCTGTTCCACAACGTGAAGAACCATTCGATGCTGTAATTGTTGGAGTTGTACAAGGTGATATAATTATTATTCCGTAATCTTCGGATTGTCCTCTGGTCATTGCTGAACAAGCTCCAGGAATACTACCACCAGCTAATCTATCAGCAATAATTCTCATCCTTAACATTGTATTTAATGTTGGATTTGATGGAGTTGTAAAAGATCCATTTAAAGGTGTAGGTCCAGTTGCATTCGCTGGAGACCATACTAATTCTCCTGAATCAACAAAATCACCATCATTATTATAATCGATGAATGCTCTCAACCAATGTGCACCTAAAGTTCCAGTTACAGCTGAAATATTATAAAGGGTATTTGTATTTAGAGTTGTATTTTGTGAACAGCTATAATCGTTTGCAACAGCACCACCTATAACTGTAGTATTATTTATAGTATTCAAAGTTACATTTGTAATACCATAATTTGCAGTACCAGACCTTGTTGGGGAACAAGCAGCAGCGCTTGGACTAGCATAAATAGTAATGTAACTTGTTTTTGTCATTGTTGATCCTGAGCCATTGGCATTTGAAGCTGTCAAAATTACAGGATAAACTCCAGGCGTAGAATATGTAACTGCGGGATTTTGAGACGAACTTGTACCTGGTGTGCCGCCTGTAAATGTCCAAGCCCATCCAGTTGGACTTCCTGTAGATAAATCAGTAAAAGTAATTGATGAGCCAGCACAAGTAGAAGTTGTTGATGCTGAAAAATCTGACGTTGGAGTTATTCCTTGTCTTACATTGATATTATCAATATACAGATTCTGACCATTCCCTGATAAATTCTTAAAGGAAATAATTAAGTTTGGTGTTCCTATATAGGCATTTAGACTAATTGTCTCGCTTCTCCATTGCGCTGTTGTTGGAACAAAAGAAGTTGTTGTTGCACCTGCAGTTGCAAGAGTTGTTCCTGATTTAGAATACAAACTTGTAAATGTCGCACCACAATCGCTTGACACTAAAATTTCAAGACCATCAAATATAGTTCCTGTTCTAGGTGCATAAGCGACATCAAAAACTAATTCCGCAGAACTTACAGAAGATAAATCCATTGCTGGCATCCTCATTTGATCATCATCACCATCATTGAATGAGAAATTATTAAAAATCATAGAATTACCTGTCGTTGGAGTTTTTCCAACTGTAGCAGAACGATTCCACGTTGTTGCCGATGAGTTTGAATTAATTCTAGTCCAATTTGTCGGAGGAAAAGTTGCAGAACTAAAACCTTCAGTAAAAGGAAGAGATTGAGCACCAGTTGAACTAATAGCTGTAATGTAATTTATTTTTATTTCAGAATCAGAACCATAAGGATTTGTAGAAATCAAAGAAATTGTGTGTACTCCAGCGGTTGTGAATTGCACTGCAGGATTAACTGCTGTCGAAGTTGTAGGATTAGCGTTTGGCCCAAAATCCCAAGCGTACGAAGCTGAATAAACAGAACTATTCGTAAATGTTACATTTGTTCCTGTACATGCTGAGGTAGCATTAGCACTAAAATTTGCCACAGGCATATTTACAGTTCCGATTCCTGTTAAAGCAAAAGTATACGTCCCTTCATCACAATCACTTGAAGTTAAACTAAATGTTTCATCATAAGACGTTTGAGCACCTGGTGTAAAAATGATATCAAATGTTCTTGAAACTCCTGCAGCAATTGTTGCTGTTAAATTATCATTCGCAAATGTAAATACTGAACCAGTAGCTGTTACAGGCAAGGTTAGTGTCAATGTTCCGCTTCCAGTATTACTAACAGTGAACGTTTTTGAATTAGGAGTTCCGACAGTTGTACTTCCAAAATCAAAAACTCCTCCATCGAAAATTTCTGTTCCATTTTGAGCAATATTAATTTCTGCTGCTGCAATAACATTAAATTTAAAATTATCAACATAAATATTATTTCCGTTTCTTCCACGAGCTCGGAATCTAAACTTTACATTTTTTGAACTAGAGGTAATAAAAGGAGTTAAATCTATTGTTTCTGTTCTCCAATCTGTCCCAACTGCAGGCGTATAATAAGATGCTAACGTTGTTGCATTTTGTTGTAATTGGGTTCCTCCTTTTTTATATATTGCGGTAGAATTCCAAGTTGAACCACAATTTTCTGAAATTTCAAGAAACAAGGTATCATAAGTTGATGTTGTTGTTCCCACCCTTCTATATGCCACATCAAATTTTACGTCTGCAGCAGAGGCATTACACGGAAGAATAAAAATAGGTGTTATTAAATTATCCACATTTGTTGAGCTATTACCAAAAGCTGGAAATTGAGCAGTATTATTATTTAATACTCCTGAAATAGATGTTGCTGATGCACCTACCCATTCATAACAATCATTTCCGGTATTTTCAGAAACCCATCTTAAATCTGGTGGAAAAACATCTCCCTCAAAATCTTGTGTATATGGAGCATTTATTCCAGTTGAAACCATAAAATCAATTTCAACAGTGTCTAATTCTGGTGATGGATCTGTAACATTGTTTGGCAAAGTAGAATATACAGTCAATCTGCGTAATCCTAAATATACAGTTGACGCAGGTAAAGTTACATTTGCCGTGGCACTTGGAGCTAAATTTCCAGAATAATTAAAAGTTAAAACAGTACCATTATCAATTTTGTAATTAATAACAGCAGAAGTTAAATTATTAGAACCTCTGTTTTTAATTGTTACTTGAGGACTAACACTACCAGGGCAATTATCCCCTAAAGGACTTAAAATATCTATAACAGAAACATCATTTAAATTTGGTGGAATACATGCATCTGAATTGATCAAACTAGAGCGCATAGGACTTGATTCTATAACTGTTCGCATTCTTGTTTTTTGATCTTTTGTAAAAATATTCATACACAAATCGTCGGTATAATCCATGTAATTTTCAATCATATCAGGCCCTGAATCTGGTAAAGTTGCACAAGAATTTAAACCTGACGGACAGCCAAAATTTGCAGCAGCAGCCGTTGGTGTGTCGTTACAATAATCTGTTGCTGAGCAATTTCCATCCCCCCAAATATGTCTCAAACCCAACCAATGTCCTAACTCATGAGTCGCTGTTCTGCCTTCATTATAAGGGCCCGGAAAACCTGAAATAGCACTTTTTCCGACACTTCCGCTTAACAATACAAGTCCATCTGTAGCTGGGGCTGTTGCACCGCAACCCATACCTCCTAAAGGAGATTCTGGAAATTGTGCGTAACCTAATATCCCTCCAGAAATATCACTAACCCAAATATTTAAATATTTATAAGGCGTCCAACCTCTAGTTGCTGTTGCTGTGCCATTATTATACGTATAAGGTTTTACAGTAGAGTTAATAAAAGTTGTTGTATAAGGCGGAACAGTAGCGCTAATGGTAGAATATAAAATTCGATTTACACCATCCTCACCGTTTGGGAACGCTGAGCCATCTGGACGTCGTTTGGCTAAACAAAATTCGATTTCTGTATCTGCTCCATCTGGGTGAGTATTATCACCTCTAGAACCAGCTATTTTCCTAAAATCTTCATTTAAAACATCTATTTGGGATTGTATTGCTGCATATGAAATGTTAGTTCCAGAACCTACTGCTTGTCCACTATGAATTACATGAACTACTACAGGAATTTGGTAAACTCCACCAATAATTCTCTGATTGGCTCCGTTTTGATTTTGAATTTCAACTTCATTGTTCAACCATTGATCAAATTGTTCTTTCGTACCTAATTCAGGGTGAAGGGATCTTAATTCTGCATCCATTTCTTCAGTAAAACATCTAATTGTTTGAGAAAAAGATAAAAAAGTTGCAAATAGCACAAAAATTGCCGAAAAATAGATTTTTTTCATAGTTTTATTTTTAGTTTTAGTAAAACAATATTACGGTTTTTTTTTAAACTTAGAATAAAAATGTAGTTTATTTTTTAACATTTTCGATGATTTTGATTATTTAAAATACTAAATTGATTTATTTAGCCTATAAAAAAAGTCCTGCGAAAAATATTTTCGCAGGACTTTTTAAATGTCTGTTGACTTCGGGAATCTCGGCCTACAATATAAGTGTTTTATTGCACAATTACCTTCTTCGTAACAACTAGATCTTTAACAATTCCTGTTATAAAATAAACTCCTTGATGTAATCCCACAATTTTCGTTTCAAAATTATTTTCTTTTGAAATTTCAATTGTTTTGATTAATTGTCCCAATTCATTTAAAATATTGAACGTTCCTTCGTGCGTTGAAGAAATTGTAAATGTTCCAGTATTTGGATTTGGGTATGTTTCTAAACTGAAATCTGAGAATAATCCGAAAGCTATCTGATCTGAATCTTTAGAATCACTTCCGTTTGGTTTTGCAAGTACTCCAGCTGGTGTTGTTACGGTACAAACTGTTCCATAAGCTCCCCACATTCCATTGACGTAAGCAGAAACTTGAATATCATAAGTGGTAGCTGTTTGGATTCCTGTTACCCAGCTCATTCTAAACAAATTATCAGCTGCACTTCTTGTTGAAACCTTGTTAAAACCTGCTCCAGCATTAACAACCTTATAACGGTAATTTGTTGCTCCGGAAACAGCATCACTATATAAAGCTGTAGCCATTGTTGGAATTGTTACATCACA
>CAMBRH010000253.1 GCA_945870115.1 Chitinophaga pinensis
TGTCAAAACACGTTGTACATTTAATTCTTTCTCTGTAAAATTTATTTTCCAAACGTAAATTCCTTCTTTAACTAATTGAGAGTTGTACGTTCCATCCCAACCGGTTTTAAAATCAAAAGACTCAAAGACAAGCTCTCCCCAACGGTCAAAAATTGACAAATGATAAGTTTCAGTTAAAATTCCCTCTGTGATAATTGGCAAAAACTCATTGTTAAATTTATTTCCATCAGGAGTAAACGAATTAGGTACATAATAAATTATTTCACCTGGAATTTCAATTGTTTTTAAGATTTGACTAGAACAATAATCATTTGAAGCTAGCAGTAAAACATCAATTTTTGAACCTTCATTTAAATCAAAAACATAAGTTGTATCTTCAATCTGCGAAGAATCTATTTGATTAAAATACCAATTTAAATTTTGATAATTTATAGAATTATTAAAAAGAGCTAACTCAATCTCGTCGTCGGAAGTTGAAAGGATTTCGTAAGAAAAATCTGCAGTTGGTCTGCTCAAAACATGGATTGCATCATCAACAACCAAAACATTTTCACATGAACCAAAAATTGAGGCAGTAATTGTTAAGTCATAAACACCAGCTGAAGTATAATTATGACTTGGATTTGAAACATTAGAAACTGAAGAGCCATCTCCAAAATCCCACGAAAAAGTCGTATTTATTAAATCTGAAATCGCCTCAAAATTTACCAAAAACGGATTGCATGAAATCGTGTCAAAATCCAACAAAGTTATTTGTGGAACGGCACTTTCTTGAACTTGAATTGAATCTCTAAAAACACAATTTGATGCATTTGTTACTTCACACCAAAAAACTCCAGCAGTATCTGTAGAAATGGAAGAATTGGCAGAATTTGTATTCCATAAGTATGAATTCCAATTGCCCACAGCTGAAATTTGACTTGTTTCTCCCGAACAAATGACAATATCTGAACCCAGATTAAATTGTGGGTTTGAAACGAATAATAAATTGAATGTTGTATCAAATTCACAAGACAAATTATCATTTGAAGTTATTTCAACTAAAATTTGAGCATTTGAATTTATGTGAACTGATGCCAAATTTTGATTCTCAGTAATTGTATTGCCAATTGCGGTCCACGAATAGGTGAAATTTTGCTGTCCATTTGACATTTCAGGATTTATTTCTAAATCATAATCAGTTTCTGTACAAGCAATTAAATTAATCTGAGGATTAAAAATAATTTCATTTACTGAAACAGTAACTTGATTTTGAACTAAACAAATGTCAGACAAAATAGATTCATAAATGTAAATTCCGCTTGTATTTAGGTTTGGATTAAAAGTACCCAAGTTCCCTCCTCCTACTGTCGTCGGACCTGTCCAAGAGCCATCAGTAGGAATACCAGTAAATAAATCAAACAAGTTAAAAGCATTTGATTCTGAGCAAATTGAATGACTAATTGCTTCCGGAAACGGAATTATAGTTACATCAATATCTTCAAAATAAACGTGATTATTTGAAATCACTGAAATGGTGTAGGTTCCTGATAAACTAGCATAAAAACTAGTATCAGTCAAAGGAATTCCCATGTCCAAATCCCAATGTTTTATAGTATCATTATTTTGATTTGTCCAAGTATAAGAAGTCAAATTGTCATGATAAAAATGAAGTTGAACAGAATCCGTTTCACAGATAATATAATCAGGAATATCAATTGAAATTTTGGGAAAACAGATTTGTTGTAAATTAGATAAGCCACCAGTCGAAGCTGTAAAACCCCAAAATACTTTGGGATTTCCTCCAAAAACATTGTTTACAAAATCATTTGTATAGGTAAAACGTAAAAATCCATCAAAATACATGGATATTTGCAACAAAACTGGATCCCAAACAATTCTAGAAGTATGAAAATTGTTATCCTCAACATTTGCATTTGATGGCAAAAGCGAAATTGCTGAAACTACAGGCGGATTTTCAACTTCTCCATTTATTACCAATTGTGTGTGATCTTCCTGTAGGTCAAATGTCTCAGAATTATTATACGTGTCATATTCTATTCCAATAGAAGGTTGAATTCCGGCATTGCCATTACCCTCTCCATATCCTAATGCGCCGCCACTCTGACCATAATTAATTGAGTTTGGACCTCTCAAAACAAAGGCAAAACCGTCTGCACCAGAGTCATTAGAGCCAATAAACATACAAAATGTTGCGTCAAAAGCTTGTGATAAATCCATTGTATCCAAATCCCAAACAGCTCCCTGTTGCCAAAGGGTATTAGAAGTTAATGCAAAACAAGTATCAACATCTGTGCAGGTTGCGCTAGAAACTGTCGCAACATCAAAAGCATTTCCAACAATTTCATAAGATTGTGAAAAACAATTGAAAGCAAAAAAGCAAACAAAAATAAATTGATATAATAGTTTTTTAAGCATATAAATGTCTTTTCGACACTAAGTTTGTTAAACAAATATAGCATAAATTTGAATAACAAAGAAAATTATACTAATTTGTTTTTATTTCTTACTTTTATACTTGTGAAAAAAATAGTTATACTCATATTCATTTTTTCCTTGAATTTTTTTCAAGCACAATTTTATATAAAATCTGATTCTTTGGATAAGAAGCGTGTTTTGGGAACTACAATTCTCACAGCAAGCGTTTTTTCATCAAGCACCATTGGACTTTCGCAAATTTGGTATTCTGATTATGAAAAAACTAAATTTCATAGTTTTAATGATTCAAAGAATTGGTTACAGATGGATAAAGTTGGGCATTTGTATGCAACTTATCATTTTAGTGAACAAATTTCAAAAGCATATCGTTGGTCGGGAGTAAATTATAAAAAATCTGCAATCATTGGAGCTTCAACAGCTTGGGCGTATCAATTTTCGATTGAAATGTTGGATGGAAAAAGTTCTGGCTGGGGATTTTCTTGGAGTGATATTGCCGCAAATACTTTTGGGAGCGGTTTGTATTTAGGACAAGAAATAGCATTTAAAAAACAACTATTTAAACTTAAATTTTCTTATTTCCCAAGCGATTATGCGCAATACCGACCAAATGTTTTAGGTTCTACTTTTCCCGAAAAATTATTAAAAGATTACAATGCACAAACGTATTGGCTGAGTTTTTCGCCACTTTTTTACTTGAAAAATTCTAAATTTCCAAAATGGATTAACCTTGCAGTGGGTTATGGAATTGATCAAAAATTGGTCGGAGATTTGGAAACCTACACCACTTTAGATGGATTAAATACATTTCAAGCAAAAAGAGAATTTATACTTTCACTAGACATCGATGTAAAAAATCTAAACATCAAAAAGCAATGGTTAAAATCACTTTTAGCACCTTTTAATTCAATCAAAATTCCATTTCCAGCTATGGTTTTGCGAGATGGAAAGGTTTATGGAAAAGGAATTTATTAAACCTTAACAAGTTTTAATCTTTTGCCTCCAAAATAAAAAACAACTCTAATTCTTGGAATTTTATCTTTTTTTTGTTTGACAAAATAAAAAGAATATCCAACATAAGAAAAATTTCTCATTCCATTTTCTCTGATTGATTTTTCTTTTGAAAGTTCATTTATGATAAGATTCTTTAATTCAATTTCTGACAACATTGAAAGAGGTTTAGACAATTCTTTTTTATTTTTTAATCTTTCGTATAAATGAAATTCACTTCTTCCATCTTTATCGTCGTAATATGGAACTTTTCTAGAAGGACTTATTGAAAAAGTAAAACTGGTGGAATACAAAAGTCCAAATTTGATATTTAAATAAGGCAAAGCTTTTTCTAGTTTCGAATTGATTTTTTTAGCCTTTTTGACTTTATATTTTCTTTTCAAAAAATAGTTACACTTTATTTTGGCAAAACTTGTTAAAATAGTGCTCGTTTTTATTGTGTCATTTTTACGAATTAATTTTAAAATACCACTTTCAAATATTGCTTGAATTCTGGCTGTGTCAATTCTAAAAAAATATACTTTATTTGTATCAGGTTTATAATGACTGATTTCTGAATAAGCATCTTTAACATTTTTTAATTCCCATAATTGTTCTCGCACATATCTTTTTTGCGCAAAAAGTAGGTTGCAAGTGAAAATAAATCCAAAAATAAAAACCGTTTTCATCAATTTAAAATGCGAGTTCTTTTTTCTTCTTGCGTTAATCCTTCAGTAGAAAAAGTATTAACTGTTGGTCGATTTTTTCCATTGGAAAGTCTTTCCCAAGATTTAACAACTGCAATACCAACACCACTAATTGCAAAAAAGATGATTGATTTATTAGCATTAAATCGAGGAATTTTCTCAATAGATGTTTCTAAATAAGTGTTATCTGCAAGTAGAATATTTCTAGCATTCGAAGTCAATTCAATTTCATTTCCGTTTTGATCAATCGCTTTTTGACTTAATGCTAAATAAGAATTCGGCTTATTTCGTGATAAATAGTCACAATTTACTAGTCCAAAATAAGACAAACCAAAAGACAAAAGTTCTTTATAAACAAGGTTTGGATGTAAAATATTGATTTCAATTTGTCGAGCTCTGAGTTCTCGTTGATAATTGGCTATTTCTTTTTCATTTTTTTTGAATCGAATTTTAGCTCTTTCTATTTCGCTTTCTTGCTTTTTTATATTTAAGTTATATTTTTTATAAAACTTGGCTTGTATCTTTTGCAAATCTTTTAACTTCGAATTACTTTCAATCAAAAGTGGTATTTTGTAATCTTTGGACTTGTAGTTGAAACTAATCTCAAAGCGATCATTCTTAAAATCAGGTTTGATTGAAAGATTTGAAAATGCTCTTGGTGTAAAAATATATTTCTTTAAAGTAGAACCTACATCAGTTTTTTTTTCATTATTCGTCAAAATTTCAAAAAACAACTCTTTTAAATCAGGATTTAACAAGGTATCAATAATTATTTTACCAGAATTAACATCATCCAAATACTTGTCTCTGACAAAGTACAAAGGACTTTCATTATCATAAAATGAATTATTATTAT
>CAMBRH010000254.1 GCA_945870115.1 Chitinophaga pinensis
CCTGAACAAATTGCATTTTCTGGAGTAACTTCAATTGTTGCTGTCGAATTATCAATTAATGGCGCAAAAGCAGTAATATTTCCAATCTCATTTGAATTTAAACCAAGAGCTGAATTATCATTGGTCCAAATATAATTTGTTGCATTAGTTCCTGAAAAAACTATTTCAGTAAATGATTCACCTAAACAAATTTCTTGATCTAAAACTGGATTAATTGTTGGAAAAGCATTTACAGCTAATGTAAAATTGATTGGAGTTCCTGAACAAGTTGAATTTTGTGGTGTAACTTCAATAGTAGCAATCGCATTGTCAATTAATGGTGAAAAAGAGGAAATAGCTCCTGTCCCAGTAGCACCTATACCAATGGAAGTATTATTATTTATCCAAGAATAAGAATCGACATTTGAACCAGTAAAATTAATGGAAGTAAAAACCTCATCAAGGCAAATTGTTTGATTCAAAACAGGGTTTACAGTTGGAACACCAACAAAGGAAATTGTTTCTGTTGAAGTTTGAGGACAAGAACTTGAAGAAACAAAAGTAATGTCGTAATCTCCAGCTGAAGCACTTGAAACTGTAATATCTCCAGAATTTGGATTAATAATTAAATTTGGATTTGAAGAACTATAAGTTCCAACTAATAATCCCGAAATAATTGGTGAAATAGTTACTTCATTTAAACAAAAAATGGTATCAGTGTATGCAAAAACTGATTCATCAATTGGATTTACAGTTATTTGAGTTGTTGCTGAACACGTTTCTGTTCCATTTGTTGCTGTCACTGTATAGAGGTGTGTTCCAGCAATATTTGGAGGAACAATATTCGTTGGATTTTGTAAAGTTGAAATAATTCCATTTTGATCTTGCCATTCAAAGCTTGCGCCAAAAACATCTGTTGCAAACAAATCAAAGGAATTATTGACACAAGAATCAGAATTATTTGTCGCAATTATTGGACAAATACAAGCCCTTACATTAATTTGATATTCAATTTCTGAAGTACACGAAATATTGTTTACAAATGAAGAAACAAAAACACTAGTCGAATCTAAACTTGATGGTTTAAAATAAATAGAATTTTCAGAAATCTCTGTTATATCAGCGCTTTGTCTCCAAGAAAATGTTTCATCCCCACCAGTTGCAGTTAATAAAACTGAATCTCCTAAACAAATATCAACTTGTTGGGGCGAAATTGAAATTGGGTTTGAAATGCTACTTGTTGAACCAAAAACATAATCACAAATATCTCCGCCTTGACCATCAATCATCATGTAATATTTATGTCCTGGTGTTAATCCACTTGCTGTAAGTAATTTATGTCCTGGTGGAACATAATTTGGATCCCAACAAGCAAAATTTTCAACTGGACCTTGACAATTTATGGCATCAAAAATAAAAACTTGAATTCCAAGATTTGTTACTGAACTTGTTGTCCAAACGTTTAATGCAATTGAATCTGAATCTGGAGTAAATGATAGAAATGAATTGTTTTCAATTGTTCCACAGAAAGTAGTATCGAATTCTAACCAACTTTCTGTTGTGTAATATCCAGAAGTTCGTCCACAATAGCCATTGAAATCACAAATTGAAGTTGCATTGGCACAATCATTTCCAGCAGGAGAATTGTCTACACACGTTGGAACTGGCAAATACGGTCCTGTACAAATTTTAAACGTGGTATTTTGAGCTAAAATACTCGTAGAATAAACCCTTACATAATAAGTAGAATCAATACTTAAATTTGTCAAAATACTCGAATTTGGATCGCTGCAATTCAAATTTTGCAAAGCCTGACAAGAACCTGAATAAACGGAATGATACATATCTGTATTGGCTAAAACATTCAGTAAATTCACTGCATGAGTTGGGCTCGTTGCAGTAAATTTATACCACACATCGTCATCATCATTTGTATTTGAACATGAATTTGTTTGAATAGATGGAGTTGCATTATTCAAAGTTCCAGCTGAAGTAATTGTGCAGGAATTATCCACTTCACTTTGAACCAAAGTTGCATTTACACATTCGTCATTCACGGGTGGTGGTGGAATTGAAATACAAATATTAAATTTTAAATATTTATTATAATTAGCACTTGCATTATAAACACGGACATAATAAGTTTGACCAATAATTAAGCCTGTCAAAAGACTGTAACTTGGTGTGTTGAAATTAGAGCAATAAATTGCAGTACCCAAACTTCCACAGTTTCCGCTGTAAACATTTACTTTTAAATCACCGGCATAGTATCCATCAGGAAGATTATCAAATCCTGATAAGCTTACGATATGTTTTGTAGTTATTGCAACAAATTTATACCAAACATCTGCTATAGGGACAACATTGCTACAATAAAACCCTTGCGTGGAATTTGTTGCATGAAATAAAGTTCCTGCAACAACTGAATCACAGTAAATACCTTGTATTACAGGTACATCAATTGCATTTGCACATTCGTCATTCGGCGGAACTTCCAACAATTTCATGCACAATTTAAACTGCGAAACTGGGCTTGAAGATCCAATAAAAGGAAAAATTCTCACAAAATAAGTTTGTCCGACACTTAAATTGGAAAAAATATTACTATTTCCATAATCACATATAATAGGACTGCTCAAGGATCCACAAGGTCCACTATAAACTGCTTTTGTCATTGACATTGCGACATCGCTAGAATTAAAGATATTCAATTCCATCTTTGAACTTATAGCAGTAAATTTATACCAAACGTCAATGTTATTTGTTGTTGCACAACTTGGAGTTGTTTGATAAGAATTCGTTATTCCAGAAGTTACATTGCACATCAAAGTTGAATCACACGTATAAGAATTAAAGGTCGGAATTTGAATTGCATTGACACATTCATCATTTGGTGGTACAATGTCGGGAGTTGTAACACAAAAAGTAAAATTATTTGAAATCGATGAAGCACTTAAATTTTTATAAATCCGAATAAAAAAGGTATCTCCAACTGTCAAATTAGTTATTATGGTGCGGTAATTATTATAAAACATTCCATCATGACAAGCTAATGCATTTCCCGTATTATTGCACCCATAGTTATAAACTGAATACGCCATTCCATATCCTGATGAAAAATTAATCCAATGTGTTGTATTTGTTGCAATGAAATGATACCAAACATCATTTGTTGTTGCATTTGAACAATTATTTAAATTGGAAGATTGGGTTGCATTGAGCAATGTGCCTATTGTATCGCTTTCGCATTCTAAAGTAGGATTCACATTTACCAAAATTGAATTCGAGCAATCATCATTTGGAGGAGGAGAACTAATACATAAAGTAAAGGAGGTTGTAAGGTTTAAAACTGTGCCAGTAGAATAGACACGTAAATAATAAGTATTTCCAATAATCAAATTTGATAAGGTGCTGGTCGCTTGATTACACGAAAGCTGAGTAAAATTAGAACAAGAACTCCCTGAATAGAAAGCAAAATTTAAAGTAGTATAAGAACCTGAAAGCCATGTTATAGCAACTGAATGATTGGTGTTTAACGCCTCAAATTTATACCAAACATCATCGTCATCTGAACTTCCTCCACAAGTATTGCCCTCTGAAGAAGAAGTTGCTTTATTAATAGTACCAATTATAGAATTTACACATAAATAAGAATCATTTACTGGTGCATCGATTGCATTTGTGCATTCATCATTAGGAGGAACATTTGAATTTTTTAAACAAATAACGAAAGGAGTTGCAACAGCTGTGTTGGTGTAAGTTGAAGAAATTCGAATCAAATACGTTGAATCTGCAATTAAATTTTGAATCACATACGAATTAACATATAAAGCTGATGCAAAATGAGTTAGATCATTACACGTTTTATAAAAATATAAATCAAAATACTGACTTCCATACATTGAATCGCTAATAGTTATTGCCTGTGAATTACTTTTTGCTTTAAATTTGAGCCAAACATCATCATCTTGAGTTGCAGTATTTGTTGGAAACATGGACGGAGTAGCGTTAATTCTACTGCCATAATAAATGGAATCACAAACTAAACTATTAAAGTCGCTCCGTAACATTCATCATTTATTGGTCGATTATTAACTGTTTTGACACATAAACTTGTATTTGAAGTATTTAAATTAACTGCTCCATGGAGTTTAATATAATATTCATTCCCAATCGTCAAATTATTCAATTGATTGGCATAGTTAACGTTACATAAAATGGCAGGACTTAAATTAGCACAAGTTCCTGCATAAACATCATATTCTAAAGCATCAGTTGAATTTGAATATTGACCTGATAAATTAATAACATGGCTTGTATCAAGTGCAGTAAATTTGAACCAAACATCTGCTAAATCAGTTGTGGTGCAACTTGTTACATCACTTGACAATGTTGCGTACTGCACATTTGCTGAAACTGAGGTACAGGCATTATTTGGATTTACAGTTATGCTTGTCGCACCATTACATTCATCATTAACAGGTCGAGGTTCACTTCCGATACAAAGCGAAAAAGTTGTATTGTGGTATGAATTATCATCCGAACTAAAAACGCGCACTAAATAATCGTTTCCAATAATCAAATTATTCATCAAACTTGATTCGGGTGAAATACTAGAATTACATAAAATTGGGGTGTTTACAGAAGTACAATTTCCGCTATAAACCACATAATTTATTGGCGGAGAATCTCCCGCTAAATTAAAAACATATAAACTATGAGTGGTTCTAGTTGCTGTAAATTTAAACCAAACATCATCATCAGCAACTATGTAATTATTATAAGAACACGTATACGGTTGATTTGATTGTAAGGCGTTCAAAACCGTCCCTGAAGTTGAAACTGCACAAAGAAAATCATCATTTACTGTTAAATTGATTGCGTTTATACATTCATCATTTATTGGTGGCAGTGGTGGATTACTGACACAAAGTGAAAATTCGCACACAATTCCATCTAAAATGGATGAATTTGTATAAACTCTAATAAAATAGCTTTGTCC
>CAMBRH010000255.1 GCA_945870115.1 Chitinophaga pinensis
TTGTAAGGCTTTTATAAAATCCAAAGAATCGTAGAAATCTCCTGAGGCTTCCATAATTACTTCGTAATGATTTTCTAAAGATAAATCGATTGCTTTTTTACCTTTTTCATCCTTTTCAATGCAATCATAGTAAATTGCTTTGATATCGAAGCTATCTAATTTTTGAATGTTTAACTTTTCCTTAAGGTATTTAGGGTGTTCAAATTCGATTTCAAATTCTACATCATCTCCTTCAGATAAACGTGCCTCCAAAAAGCGATCTGGAAAACGAAAAGC
The DNA here is from genome assembly GCA_945870115.1 of Chitinophaga pinensis. Lineage (GTDB taxonomy): Bacteria > Bacteroidota > Bacteroidia > Flavobacteriales_D > Crocinitomicaceae > M2408. The sequence continues at coordinate 277 of CAMBRH010000255.1, forward strand.
ATCTTGCCAATTGATATAATCTTGCCAATAACCAAAACGACGAACGTTATTTCCTAAATCAATTAATTTAAAAACACTTTTGTTTGGTAATTTACGAGAACCACGACCAATCATTTGATGATACAAAGTCAAAGAACGCGTTGCACGATTTAAAATAATTGTTTCAACTGTTGGCTCATCAAATCCAGTTGTCAAAATTCCAACAGAAGTTAAAATCGCACCAGGAGTATGTTTAAACCAGTCCAAAATAAATTTTCTGTCTTTATCGCTGAATGTTGAATCCAAATGTTTGATTTGATATCCTCTTTTTTTGAAGGTTTCTTCAACAGAAAGTGAAGTTTCAATTCCAGAGTTAAAAATCAAGGTTTTGTTTCCAACAGCAACTTCTTCATATGCAAAAAGTAATTTTTCTTGCATGAAATAATTTCCATAAACAATTTCGGAACTGCTTACGGTGAAATCTCCATTTGAACCTATTTTTAAACCATGTAAATTTACGTCGTACGTAAAGGTTTCAGCGTCAGATAAATAACCGTCTTCAATCAAGGATGAAATGCATTCACCTACAAGTAATTTATTGTAATTATCGTTTAATGGTAAAGCTTTATTTGAACTCAAAGGGGTTGCAGTAACACCTAAGATGTTTGTACTACTGTAGTATTGAAAAATCTTTCTAAAACTGTTGTAATGTGCCTCATCAACAATGACCAAACCAACATTTTTGATGAAATTTTCGTCTTCTTGCAAACGATTATTCAAAGTTTCTACCATTGCAATATAACAAGGAAAATCTTCGTCTTTGCTCAATTTTTTGACATCACTGCTAATCACTTTATTGTCAACTCCAATCGCTTTTAATTGCTTGGAAGTTTGAACAGATAATTCAATTCTGTGTGTTAAAATTAGGACTTTTTTTCCGTATTTTTGAATGTAACTTTTAGCAATTTCTGAGAAAATTACTGTTTTTCCACCACCTGTAGGAAGTTGAAAAAGCAGGTTGAAATTTTCATCATTCGCCTCAAATTCATTCAATATTGAAGAAACAGTTTTTTCCTGAAAAGGATAGAGTGTTTTTGCTTGGTAAAGTTCTGTTTCTAACATTTTTTTTCGTAAAATAGGGTACAAAAGTACACTTCTTTTAAGGAAAATCAAAGTGAATAAAACTTTATTTACAACTTTTAACGTATTTTAAGTTCAAATTCTTATTTTTGGAACAATGAAAATATTTTTTCACACTTTAATTTTCCTATTTTCTCAATATTCTTGGGCTCAAATGACTATTCAAGATAGTTTGAAAAAAATTATTAGTACAGCAGAAAATTTTCGTGATTTAATGGAAACTTCTTACGAACCGACAACAATTTCAGGTACCAAGTTTTTTGATTATCATACAGGGATTAAGAAAAACTATCTTTTTAATGGTGATTTTCAATTTCCTTTTACGATTGGCGGTTTAAATTTTATTTCAGGCAAAAAAAATACCTTTTTTCATTGTTTTCAATTTGTTCCTTCGGCAAAAATTCGCATTTTCAACAATGACTCTAAATATAAAGACAAATCAAAACCAGTGAGAACGCCAAGTTTTTATCCAAAATTGTATTATTATATTTCTAATTCAAAATTTTATAATCAGGATAAAAAATATTTTCTAGGTTTTGGAATGGGACATCATTCTAATGGACAAGATGGAACTGAATTTGTTGATTATACAGATACTGTCAACATTTACAATGGAAGTTTTAGCGAAAGTTTGATTCATTATTTTCAAATTGGTGGGAGTTTTTCTAAAGAAATTAATAAGGTTGATTCATTAGCAATGGATTTAATACCTGGAAAAATTTTTACATCAAAATCCCCAACAAAATTAATTAATTTTATTTGGAAAATAGGCTACGAATATCATCCGCCATATTTTGCCAATCAAAAATTTTTGAAAACAGGAATTTATGGCGGAAATAGAGCCTTTGGAAATGTGCAATGGATTATTTCGAGAGATTTCTTATCCCTTATGAGAGATGTAAAAAGGGATAACATCATTTATCAAATAGAAAATTTAGAAAAAGAAACAGGTCGCTTAAGTTTTAACTTTGAATACATTACAGATTTAACTTTTAATTCTGGCGGTTTTAATCATTTACAAAAAATCAAGTTTTTTAATGTTCAGAAAAGAGCAAATGTGGTTTTAACTTATTACAAAAGGATTTTAAATTCTCAATTTCCAGCGGTTTTCGCGCAAATAGCATATTATGGTTCTGATAATTACAACATTTATTTCCAAAAATCAACTTTTCAAGCTAGGATTGGTTTGGCTTTTGGCTTTTTTACGTATAAAAAATATGGAAGTTAGAAAAGGTATAAGCTGTAAATTTTAATGACCCGTTTATGGGTCAAATGTTTATAATACCATACATAAATAGCATCCACGACTCCAGCGGAGTCGAATAACACTTTACTTTAGTCTTAACCAAAAATATTAATTTAAAAATCACATTTTAAACTTACATTTGTTTCAAATTTTATAAACAACATTTCTCAAATGAAATTCATCTTAATTTTCTTATTTTCTGCCATTTATTTGCTCGATTTCTCTCAATCTGAGTTTAAAAACATTCAACTTCCTCGACCAAAAAAAGCAAAATATTCCTATTCCCAATGCGAACCATCCATTGCAATAAATTCAAATGAACCAAACGAATTAATTGCTGGAAGTTTGATTAACGATTATTATTTTTCTCAAGATACAGGTAGAACTTGGATTTCGTCAAGTATTAAAAGTAAATTTGGTGTTTGGGGAGATCCTGTTTTGATGTTCGACAAACACAATGCAGCATATTATTTTCATTTGGCCAATTATAAAAATGTACACATCGATCGAATCGTTTGTCAGCGAGCTGAAAGCCTTGATTCTAAATTTTCGAGAGGAACAAGTCCAGCACCAAATGGCAAAAAAGCGCAAGATAAACATTGGTTTGCTTACGATTCAAAAAACGATATCATTTATTTAACTTGGACACAATTTGATAAATATGATTCCAAAAATTCAGCAGATTCAAGTACGATTTTATTTTCAAAATCAAGTAATAGCGGAGAATCGTGGTCGATTCCAAAACGGATTTCAAAATTTGCAGGAGATTGCGTTGATTCTGATAACACAGTTGAAGGAGCAGTTCCAGCAGTTGGTCCGAACGGTGAATTATATGTCACATGGACTGGACCAAAAGGCTTGTGTTTTCAAATATCAAAAGATCAAGGTGAAACTTGGCTATCAGAAGAGAAAATTATTGGAAAACAATTTGGCGGCTGGGATTTGAAAGTTCCAGGTATAAATCGCTGTAATGGTTTGCCTATTTTGCATTGTGATACTTCAAATTCTAAATTCCGAGGACGTTTATATTTGAATTGGGCAGATCAACGAAATGGAGAAAAAAATACGGATATTTTTGTCACTTATTCTGATGATCAAGGAGAAACGTGGGCCGAACCAATAAAAGTAAATCAGGATAAATCAGAAAAACATCAATTTTTCACTTGGATGGCGATCGATCAAGCGAATGGAAATTTATATTTTGTCTATTTTGATAGAAGAAACTATTCAGATCTAAAAACGGATGTTTATATCAGTATTTCTAAAAATGGTGCGCAAACCTTTGAAGATAAGCGAGTTTCTGAAAAGCCATTCATACCAAATGAGAAAATATTTTTTGGTGATTATAACAATATCACTGTACATAACGGAATTGTTAGACCAATCTGGCCAAGAATGGATGATGGAAAAATTTCCCTGTGGACAGCCTTGGTAAATTTATTTTAGAAAAAAATGGTTTGAATCAATATTGAAATTTACTTGAAAACTGAACTTAAAGTATGAATCGTTTGTTCTAATAATAAACATAATGATAAAAGGAGAAAAATGTCCGCTTTTTAGTTTACAAAATCAAGACAATATAACGATTAATATTGCTGATTATATTGGAAAGCAAAACTTAGTAATTTATTTTTATCCAAAAGATAATACAAAAGTTTGCACAGCTCAAGCTTGTGAATTTAGAGATAGAATGAATGATTTTGCAAAATTAGATTCAGTAGTTTTTGGTGTAAGTTCAGATTCTGTTGCTTCTCACAAAAAATTCGCATTAGAAAATAATATTTTATTCGATATTTTATCTGATAATGATAAATCTGTCAGAAAATTATTTGGAATAAAGGGAAATGTATTTGGCCTAATTCCTGGAAGAGAAACGTATGTAATCGACAAAAATGGAATAATTCAAGGAGTTTATAATGCGCTTACTGAGGCCAAAGAACACATTGATTTTGCAAAAGGAATTTTAAATGGTTTGTAGAAAATTATTTCAAGAAAATCTTTCTAATTCCTATTAACACAAAAATAAAAGTTGAATAGATTATAAAGAATGGAATAATAAATTCAATTAAATTAAAAGTTAACATTCCCGCAATTATTAATAGCTGAAATCCAAGTCCATAAATAGACAGAAAAGTCATGAACAAATTTGGAAATTGCAATGTCAAATAGGCCTTTTTGTCCATAAAATGAATAATCTTATCAAAAACTCCATAAAAAAGTAAATAGCAAAAAAATAAAATTGTTACAGTTTTTTGTTTTTCCCCAGCTAATGCTTTAGGAGTCTTGTATTCAAAAATTTTGCTCGTTGTATCTCCTCCAATGGATTTATTTCTT
>CAMBRH010000256.1 GCA_945870115.1 Chitinophaga pinensis
AACTTATACCCTTAATGGTACAGATTTCAATGGTTGTCCAGGCTCAGACCAAGTTGATGTAACGGTTTTACCTTTACCATTAGTTAATGCAGGAGTAGATCAATCAATTTGTGAAAATACGAGTATCACATTAAATGGTTCTGGCGCAAATAGCTATTCTTGGGACAATGGAATTTCTGATGGAATTTCTTTCACGCCAGTTATAGGAACTACAACTTTTACGCTTACTGGTACAGACGCTAACGGTTGCCAAAACACAGACCAAGTAGACATCACGGTAAATGCATTACCTTTAGTAAATGCAGGTTCAGGAGATTTTAATACTTGTACAGGCTCATTTGTTACACTAAATGCTACAGGAGCATCAACTTATATTTGGAATGTTGGGGTTATTAACCCTGGAGCATATCAATTAATAAATCCAACAACATTCATTGTAACTGGAACTGATGTAAATGGATGTACAAATACGGCTTCATTTTTTGTAGATTCCCTTCCTCTGCCAATTGTAGATGCAGGAATTGATCAATCATATTGTCAAAATGGTACTGTAATTCTGAATGGAAGTGGAGCAAATACCTATGTCTGGAACAATGGAGTATTAGATGGTGTTGGTTTTAGTCCTTCTGGGAATCAAACTTATACCGTAACTGGAACAGATGGAAACGGTTGTTATAATACAGATCAAATTACGTTAACAGAAATTACGCTACCAACAATAAATACAAACGATACAATCGAAATATGTGAAAATGAGGAAATATATCTAAATGCAAGCTCTAACTCACAATTTATTTTCTGGTATGATCAAAATGTTGCTGGTAATATTATTACTTCAGGTTCTGAATATTTTTCAAATGAAATATTCTCTGATAGTATAATTTATGTTGGAGCAATTGAAAATGGATGTAGTTCTGGATTAATTCCAGTTCAAATTACAGTTAATTCAAAACCAAGCATCACATTAAACGCAACTAATTCTGATTGTGGACTTACAAACGGAACTGCTAGTGCTATTATAAATCAAGGAACTTCGCCTTTTACTTATTATTGGAGTACAGGTGAGCAACAAGTTTTAAATGTTGCTAATTTGGGAACTGGATTATATTATTTTAATGTTGAAGATTCAAAAGGATGTAAAGCCTTAGAAGCAACAGAAATTAATCCCTCAAGTATAAGTATTGTTCCTACAATTGTAAATCCAACCTGTTTTGATGGAAATAACGGATCAATTAACCTTTCTATTACAGGTGTTACCGGCAACATTGCTTATTTTTGGAGTACTGGACAACAATCACCTTCAATCGCAAATTTAAGAGCAGGAACGTATGAAGTGAATTTGACTAGTGAAACCGGCTGTACATTTAGTGCTGATTTTCAACTGACTGAACCAGGTGAAATTGCTAATATTGTTACAGAAATTAAACCAAGTTGCGGAAATATTGATGGACAACTTGAAGTTACCGAAACTTTAGGTGGAGTTTCTCCTTACAATTTCACATGGAGTAATGGAGCAAATGGAATTACAAATAATGCAATTGGTTTTGGAGTTTATACTTTAACTACCACAGATAATGTAGGTTGTCAAAATTTTAAAACATTCTATCTTTCTGAATCAAATGCTCCTTCAGTTGTCGGATCAGTCACTGAAGCAAGTTGTAATACAAACAATGGGGCAATCGATGTGGAATTAACGCCTCAAATTGGAGATACTGTAACCTCGATTTCTTGGTCTAACGGAGCAATTACTGAAGATATTTCAAGTATTGGACAAGGAAATTTTGTATGTACTGCAACAACAACCAATGGTTGTTCTGCAATTAGAGGATGGAACTTAAATGGAATGAAACCGCTTACGCAAGAAATTTGTATCGTGAGTGTTGATAGTGTTACGACTACAAATTTAGTAATTTGGGAAAAAGTTCAAACTACTGGCGTTGCTTACTATAATATTTACCGTGAATCAAATCAAATAGATGATTACTTACTAATTGACACCGTTCAATATACAAATTTATCTGTTTTTAATGATGTTGTCGCTTCACCAAACGCACGTTCTTGGAGATACAAAATCTCTGCTGTAGATGCCTGTGGAGTAGAAGGTGATTTGTCAGCTCCCCATAAAACCTTGCATTTAAATACGTTTGATTTGGGTGCAACCGGAATAAACGTTACTTGGGATCAATATGAAGGGACAGTTTTTTCTAGCTATATTTTATGGAGATATACCAATGAGTTTGGATGGGAAAATATTGCCAATTTACCGACAAATAGTCTAAGTTATACAGACGATTTTGATATTCTTGCTCCTGGATTGGATTATATGGTAGAAATTGCATTAGATATTCCTTGTACCGCTACAGTTTGGAGGGCACAAGATTTTGATAGATCACGATCAAACAAAGAAAAAGGTGTATTTAATCCGGGAGAGGGAACTGGAGAGTTCTCTAATAATTCAATTTTTGAACAAAATGGAGAGGACGCAACTTTAAAAGTTTATCCAAATCCATTTAATGACATCATTCAGCTTGAATTAATCAACTTAAACGACAGTCAAAATTCAGTGAATATTCAAGTATATAATGTGGATGGTAAATTAATGCTAGAGAATACATATTTTGAGGGAATTAATTCAATTAATTTAGCTACTTTAGTAAAAGGTATTTATTTTATTAAATACAAAATAGGAAGCGAAACAAAAACAATCAAAATAATCAAAAACTAAACTATGAAAAATCTAATTATTATATTAACGATTTGTATTTCTTGGAATTATTATTCTCAGGAAGTTTGGCAAGATTTACCTTTAAACCCAAATTGTCAAAGTGTGGTTTATGATATTGAAATGGTTGATGGAAAAGTATATCAATTTTATAATCAATTTGATGGTGTTGCTTCTTACAATACATATGCATATGCATACAACAATAATTTAGGCGTATGGGAATTTCAATTTTGGTTAAGTACAGGTTTATTTACAAAAATTAAAACGGAAAAGATTGGATCTACGGTTTATATTGTAGGACATGATGGTGTTAATTTTAAATTTTATTCAACCACACAGTTAGGCACTATTTTCCCTACAACTTGTGCTCCAAACTTTCCAATGTCTTCAGTAAATGATAATTGGGAGTTTCACGCTGGAAAAAATGCAAACGAATTATATGTCTTATTTACAACTGGAACTTCAAATTCTGATGTACATGGATTAGAATATATTTCTGGATCAAATACGTGGGCAAGCGTTATAGAATCATCTACTCAAAATTTATCATCTGCTGATTTACAAATTCAATCTAAAAATACAGAAGTTTATTTTGGGGTTTTTAGCAACGTTATGCGTTGCACAAGATTTGTAAAAGGATCAATAAATCCGATGTTTGCTTATGATGGTTTAACAGGAAACATTAATTCGGATGGTGTAAACTGGCAAAATCCTGGATTTGCCTTAATTGGCAATAAAAACGATTATGTTGGTTTTTATGGAACAGAAGATGCAAATAACCAATCCTATGAAGCTGAAATAATTGCTGGTAGTAATATTAATATTATCACAACGTCGCCAAATGTTGTTAATAATAATGTCAATTCTGATAATTTAGCCAAAGAATCAAGTGCTTCACATGCATTTATTTATTCAACTTTTAGGAATGATGGAGTAGCAACTGGTGGAACAAATGAAAATTTAAAAGTTATTAGACGCGACATTTCAGCAAGTGGAAACTGGCAAACTGTAGTAAATGCAAATCTTTTGCCACAAGGAACTTTTATCGAAACAAACTCTTTAGAATTATCTTTAGACAACAATAACAAACACTTAGTTGCAGCTTATATTCTGCAAGGAACCAATGATCCTGAAATGAAAGTTTCAAACAACACTCCTGATGTTTTAGTAGGTTCAAATGCTCCAAATACTGGATTGTGTGCGAATCAAGTAAATGAACTTTATTCAAATGTTGAAATCCAAGATGTAGATTTTGATCAAATTACCATAACAAATATTATTAGTTTAAATTCATTTACTACGAACTTAATTGCTATTCCAAACGGAATTGTAAATGGTGTCTATAAATTTAAAATTATGGGAATACCAACTGGAGCTTCAGATCAAATTCAACTTGTTTATACTGATGGTTTTGGATCATTTACATTAACTTTAGATGTTTACAATTCAATTACCAATCCAATTCCTGTTCAGTTTACTTCAGATCCAGTAATTTTTTGTGAAAATGAATCATTAGTAGATTTATCTCAATACGTTTCTTATTACGATCAAGGTTCATTTAGAGTAAATGGATTAGACCTAGAAAACTCACTTATCAATGCAACTTTTTTAAGTAATAGCACACTTTCAAATGGAACTTTAAGATATGTGGTAAATATTAACGGATGTTTTATTACAACTTTAGCAAATTATTCAATTGTGGCTCCACCAACAATCAATGTTGTGAGTTCGCCTTCAAGTTGTGCATTAAGTAATGGATCTGCAACTGCGACAGTGACAGCGGGCGCAAGTACTGCAACCAATTTTTATTGGAGTACTGGTCAAATAACTCCCACAATTTCAAGTTTAATCCCTGGTGCATATTATGCGTTCGTAAATGATGGAAATAATTGTAAAGCAACTGCCTTGGCTTCAATTGAAGCAAGTGAAATTACTTTTGTTGAAACAATTACAAATCCAACTTGTTTTGGTGCAAGTGATGGATCAATTACTGTGGCGGTAAGTGGTTCAACAAATTATCAATTCATTTGGACGAACGGACAAATTGGAACAGATATTTTAAATATTCCAGCCGGAAATTATGAATTTACACTTTATGATGTAAGTGGTTGTGAAATCAAAAAATCATATACTTTAGGAAGTCCAAGTGAAATTCAAAATTCCATTATTACAAATAAACCTGATTGTGGGGCAACCAATGGTGGAATTCTAACCAACGTTTC